>NZ_JBEZLW010000008.1:0-254395 GCF_040652395.1 Streptomyces sp. NPDC048269 | reverse complement strand
TGGCACGCTGTTGAGTTCTCAAGGAACGGACGCTTCCTTTGTACTCACCCTCTCGGGCTTTCCTCCGGGCTTTCGTTCTGTGTTCTTGCGTTTCCGACTCTATCAGACTCTTTCGGGCCCGATTTCCTCGGTGCTTTCCAGGTCCTGCGCTTTCGCGCTTTCCCTTTCCGGCGATTCCGACTCTATCAGATTCACTTCCGTGCCGTTTCCGGTTCGGATTGGAATTCGATGGCCTTCGGGGGGCCTTTCCCTTTCGGGTGGATCAGACTTTATCAGGTCTCCCTGAGCCTTGATTCCCACCCTCCCCGGACTTCGCCCGGGGGTTCCCCAGCATGACTGATCCGGACACACGTGTGTGCCCGGGGGTGGTGCGGGGTGGAGACGTAAACGTACTGGAGCGGGGCCCCCGGATGCAAATCCGGTTGCCCCGCTCAAGTGACGCCGCTACGGCGAGGGTCAGACCTCGACGACGACGGGGAGGATCATCGGGCGGCGGCGGTAGCTGTCCGACACCCACTTGCCCATCGTGCGGCGGATGAGCTGCTGGATCTGGTGCGGCTCGGCCACGCCGTCGGCGGCGGCGCGGGCGATGGCCTCCTCGATCTTCGCGACGACCGGGCCGAAGGCCGAGTCGTCGATGCCGGAGCCGCGGGCCTGGATGTTCGGGCCGCTGACCACCTTGCCCGTGGTGCTGTCCACCACGACGTAGACCGAGATGATGCCCTCGTCGCCGAGGATCCGGCGGTCCTTCAGGTGGACCTCGGTCACGTCGCCGACCGACAGGCCGTCCACGTACACGTAGCCTGCCTGGACCTTGCCGGAGATCCGGGCCTTGCCGTCGATCAGGTCGACGACCACGCCGTCCTCGGCAATGACGATGCGGTCCTTCGGGACACCCGTCAGGGCGCCGAGCTCGGCGTTGGCGCGCAGGTGGCGCCATTCGCCGTGGACCGGCATCAGGTTCCGCGGCTTGCAGATGTTGTAGAAGTACAGCAGCTCGCCCGCGGAGGCGTGACCGGAGACGTGCACCTTGGCATTGCCCTTGTGCACGACGTTGGCGCCCCAGCGGGTCAGGCCGTTGATCACGCGGTAGACCGCGTTCTCGTTGCCCGGGATCAGGGACGACGCCAGGATCACGGTGTCCCCGGGGACGATCCGGATCTGGTGGTCGCGGTTGGCCATGCGGGACAGGGCAGCCATCGGCTCGCCCTGGGAACCCGTACAGACGAGGACGACCTCGTGGGCCGGCAGGTCGTCGAGGGTCTTGACGTCCACGACGAGACCCGGCGGGACCTTCAGGTAGCCCAGGTCACGGGCGATGCCCATGTTGCGGACCATCGAGCGGCCGACGAAGGCGACCCGGCGGCCGTACTCGTGGGCGGCGTCGAGGATCTGCTGGATCCGGTGCACGTGGCTGGCGAAGCTGGCCACGATGATCCGGTTGTGGGCGTTCGCGAAGACCGTGCGCAGGACGTTGGAGATCTCGCGCTCGGGCGGGACGAAGCCCGGGACCTCGGCGTTCGTCGAGTCGGAGAGGAGGAGGTCGATGCCCTCTTCGCTCAGACGCGCGAAAGCGTGCAGGTCGGTGAGGCGCCTGTCCAGCGGAAGCTGGTCCATCTTGAAGTCGCCGGTGGCGACGACCAGGCCCGCGGGGGTCCGGATCGCGACGGCCAGGGCGTCGGGGATGGAGTGGTTGACGGCGATGAACTCGCAGTCGAAGGGGCCGAGGTTCTCGCGCTCGCCTTCCTTCACCTCAAGGGTGTAGGGGCGGATGCGGTGCTCCTGGAGCTTCGCCTCGATGAGGGCCAGCGTCAGCTTGGAGCCGATCAGCGGGATGTCCGGCTTCTCCCGGAGGAGGTAGGGGACGGCGCCGATGTGGTCCTCGTGGCCGTGCGTGAGGACGATGCCGTCGATGTCGTCGAGGCGGTCCCTGATGGACGTGAAGTCCGGCAGGATCAGATCGATGCCCGGCTGCTCCTCCTCGGGGAAGAGGACGCCGCAGTCGACGATCAGCAGGCGGCCGTCGAACTCGAAGACGGTCATGTTGCGGCCGATCTCGCCGAGGCCACCCAGAGGGGTGACCCGAAGGCCGCCCTTGGGCAGCTTCGGCGGCGGACCGAGTTCAGGATGCGGATGGCTCAAAAGTGTCTCCTCACCACACACGCCACGTACCTCGGAAGGCACGTGGCGTGTATGACATTCGTGCTCTTGCTGTTATCTGTTTCGGTCGTGCTTGTTCAGTTGTGAAGTCTGTTGTCAGAGCTGTACCCCGCCGGCGGCGAGATCGAGCTTGAGCTGCGCCGTCTCTTCGGCGGTCAGTTCGATCAGCGGCAGCCGCAGCGGGCCCGCGGGCAGGCCCTGCAGGTTCAGCGCGCCCTTGGTCGTCATCACGCCCTGGGTGCGGAACATGCCGGTGAAGACGGGGAGCAGCTTCTGGTGGATCTCGGCCGCCTTCTGGACGTCGCCGCCCAGGTGGGCCTCCAGCATGGCGCGCAGCTCGGGGGTGACCACGTGGCCGACCACGGAGACGAAGCCGACCGCGCCGATGGAAAGGAGCGGCAGGTTCAGCATGTCGTCGCCGGAGTACCAGGCCAGGCCGCTCTGTGCGATGGCCCAGCTGGCCCGGCCGAGGTCGCCCTTGGCGTCCTTGTTGGCAACGATACGGGGGTGCTCGGCCAGCCGGACCAGAGTTTCGGTGTCGATCGGGACACCACTGCGGCCGGGGATGTCGTAGAGCATGACCGGCAGCCCGGTCGCGTCGGCGATCGCCGTGAAGTGCCGGTAGAGGCCTTCCTGCGGCGGCTTGCTGTAGTACGGCGTCACCGCGAGCAGGCCGTGGGCGCCGGTGCGCTCGGCCTGGCGGGCGAGCTCCAGGGTGTGGCGGGTGTCGTTGGTACCGATGCCGGCGACCACGTGGGCGCGGTCTCCGACGGCTTCGAGGACGGCTCGTACGAGGTCGTTTTTCTCCGCGTCGGTGGTGGTCGGCGACTCACCGGTGGTGCCGTTGATGATCAGGCCGTCGTTGCCTGCGTCCACCAGGTGGACGGCGAGCCGCTGCGCGCCGTCGAGGTCGAGAGAGCCATCCGCCGTGAACGGCGTGATCATGGCGGTGAGGACCCGCCCGAAGGGGGTCTGCGGAGTCGAGATCGGAGCCATGGGTAACACGCTACTCGCTGCCATGCTCGCGGTGTCCCCTCGGGGGACGTCAACACGGTTGTTGGACTCCGGCACTGCCTGCTCGGGGGTTCAAGCAGTGCCGGGTCCGTTTGATCAGCCTAGATGAACTTTACGAAACGTCGCAATACGGACACTTCGGACTTATGCCGCATATCTGTGCGTCCTGCATGTAAACGACCCTACGGGGCAACACGGCCGTTGCCGTTGAAGGCCGCGTACGTGAGCGGCATGAGCTTCGCCCAGTGCTGCTCCATCTTCTCGCCGACCATCTCGATCTCCCGCTGCGGGAAGGACGGAACGGCCGCGAGCTCGTGCTGCGTGCGAAGGCCCAGGAAGTGCATGAGCGAGCGCGCGTTGCAGGTGGCGTACATCGAGGAGAAAAGTCCGACCGGCAGGACCGAACGGGCCACCTCCCGGGCCACGCCCGCCGCGAGCATCTCCCGGTAGGCCTCGTAGGCCTGCACGTAGGAGTCCTCCATGACGCGGCCGGTCAGCTCCTGCTGCGCCTCGGTGCCCTCGACGAAGACGTACTTGCCCGGGCGGCCCTCCTGGACGAGCTTGCGCTCGGCGTCCGGGACGTAGAAGACCGGCTCCAGCTCCCTGTAGCGGCCGGATTCCTCGTTGTAGGACCAGCCGACGCGGTGGCGCATGAACTCGCGGAACACGAAGATCGGGGCGCTGATGAAGAAGGTCATCGAGTTGTGCTCGAAGGGGCTGCCGTGGCGGTCCCGCATGAGGTAGTTGATCAGGCCCTTGGAACGCTCCGGGTCCTTCTGCAGCTCCTCCAGGGACTGCTCGCCCGCCGTGGAGACGCGGGCGGCCCACAGCACGTCGGAGTCGGCGGCGGAGTGCTTCACCAGCTCCACCGTCACGTCGCTGCGGAAGCTGGGTTTCAGATCTGAAGCGGCGGTCTCGCTCACCGGGGGTCCTTCCAAACGTGCGTCCTGGGGCGCGCCCACTCTACGTCGCCGCCCGCGGGCCGCGGCGCCATGGATTTTCGTTAATGTGCCCAAATCCGGCACCGATTGGGCTTCTCGGACGTCCTACGTAAGAGAACGCACACCGATCGTGAGGAGAGTGGCTCCCATGTTCCGCCGACGGGAACCCGTCCCGTTCGCCTTCGTCGCCGAGGCCGACCGTTTCCGCAGCAACGTCACTCCGCCGCCGCGCGAGAGTCTGAGCAGGACTCAGCTCGCCGCCCGTAGTCTGGTCGGGCTGACCGTGGTGGCGGGGCTGGCCGGCTCGCTGCTCTTCGGGATGCCCGCGCTGCAGCCGAGCAAGGCGCCGGCGAAGTCGCAGCAGTCGGAGGCCTCCGAGGGGCGGTAGCCTCACGGTCACAGCCCAACCGAACGTGCATGTGAGTGAGGTCCAGCCGTGCCCCTGCCCTTCCTGACGGCCGACGGTGTGTCCGAGGCGGATGACGACGGCGACGAGGCGCTCGCCCATGACGACCACGACCGCTGGCGGCGGCCCTACCGGCCGGGTCCCTGGCGGGTGGTCATCGCCGCGCTGCTCCTCCTGCTGTCCGCCTTCATGCTGCTGGCCACGATGATCGTCGCCTTCGCGGGCGCCTGGGGCGGGGCGTCGGTCTGCCTGGTCGCCGCGCTCGGTGTCGTCGGGTCGGCCGTACAACTGCTGCGCGCCGGCGTCTGGGTGAGCCGTACGGGACTGCGCCGGGTCGGGTTCTTCGGATCCCGCTCGATCGCGTGGAGCGAGATCGCCGAGCTCCGTACGGTGCAGCAGCCGGTGCGCTGGCTCGGGCTGCCGCGGACGGTACAGGGGCAGGCGCTGACGGTGGTCGCGCGGGGCGGCGCCGAGCTGCCGGTGCTGCTGACCGACCACGACGCCGATTTCCTGTCGCGGGCCGAGGCCTTCGACCGGGCCGCCGACACGGTCGGGGCCTGGGTGGACGAGTACCGGCCCGTGCCCGCCTGATCCGGCGCCGCGCCCACGGGGAGCCCGTACAGGTATCAGACCTGTACGGGCTTCTTGTCGTGCAGGGCGATCGCCCGCTGCATGGCCTTGCGCGCCCGCGGGGTGTCACGGGCGTCGTGGTAGGCGACGGCGAGCCGGAACCAGTTGCGCCAGTCCCCCGGCGCGTCCTCGGTCTCGGCCTTGCGGCGCGCGAAGACCTCGTCGGCCGACTCCCGCAGGATCCGGCCGTACTCGTCCCGCTCCAGCTCGTCGACGGGCAGCCCGCCCTCGCCCTCCAGCTCGGTCGCGAGCTGGTTGGCCCTGGTGACGAACCGGGTGTTCTTCCAGAGGAACCAGACCCCGATGACCGGCAGGATCAGCACGGCCACACCGAAGGTGACGGTGAGCCAGGTGCCGTGCCGGATCAGCATCAGGCCCCGGCTGCCGGCCAGGACGAAGTAGACGACCAGGACCGCGGCCGTGAGGAAGTACGTGATCTTCGCGCGCATGATGGTCGATCAGCCCAGGTCGAGGAAGTGTTCCAGGCCGAAGGTGAGGCCCGGGGTCTGCACGACGCGCCGCACTCCGAGCAGGATGCCCGGCATGAAGCTGCTGTGGTGCAGGGAGTCGTGACGGATGGTCAGGGTCTCGCCCTCGGCGCCGAGGAGCACCTCCTGGTGGGCCAGCAGGCCGCGCAGGCGGACGGCGTGCACCGGGACGCCGTCGACGTCCGCGCCGCGCGCGCCGTCGAGGGCGGTCGCGGTGGCGTCGGGCTGCGGGGCGCAGCCGGCCTCGGCGCGGGCGGCCGCGATGAGCTGCGCCGTACGGGTCGCGGTGCCCGACGGGGCGTCGACCTTGTTGGGGTGGTGCAGCTCGACGACCTCGACGGACTCGAAGTAGCGGGCGGCCTGGGCGGCGAACTTCATGGTCAGGACGGCGCCGATGGAGAAGTTCGGGGCGATGAGCACACCGGTCTCCGGGGAGCCGGCGAGCCAGGTGTTCAGCTGGGCGAGGCGGTCCTCGGTCCAGCCGGTGGTGCCGACCACTCCGTGGATGCCGTGACGGACGAGGAAGTCCAGGTTTCCCATGACCGAGTCGGGGGTGGTCAGCTCGACCGCGACCTGGGCGCCAGCCTCGGCCAGTGTCTCCAGCTTGTCGCCGCGGCCGAGGGCCGCCACCAGCTCCATGTCGTCGGCGGCCTCGACCGCCTTGACCGCCTCGGACCCGATGCGGCCCTGGGCGCCGAGGACTGCCACGCGCAGCTTGCTCATTTTCCGTCCTTAAATGATCACGGAGTTACGTGCGTACGGGACACTAGGCGACGGCCTCGTCGAGGCGGGCCGCCTGCTTCTCCTTCAGCGGGCCGACCACCGCGAGCGAGGGCTGCTGGGCCAGTACATCCTGCGCGACCGAGCGGACGTCGTCCGGGGTCACGGAGGCGATCCGGGCCAGCATGTCGTCGACCGACATCTGGTCGCCCCAGCACAGCTCGCTCTTGCCGATGCGGTTCATGATCGCGCCGGTGTCTTCCAGACCGAGGACGGTGGAGCCGGAGAGCTGGCCGATGGCCCGCTTGATCTCGTCGTCGCTCAGCCCGTCGGAGGCGACCTTGTCGAGTTCGTCGCGGCAGATCCGGAGCACGTCGTGGACCTGGTTGGGGCGGCAGCCCGCGTACACGCCGAAGAGACCGGTGTCGGCGAAGCCCGAGGTGTACGAGTACACGCTGTAGGCGAGGCCGCGCTTCTCCCGGACCTCCTGGAAGAGGCGGGAGGACATGCCGCCGCCGAGGGCGGTGTTCAGCACGCCCAGGGCCCAGCGGCGCTCGTCGGTGCGGGCGAGGCCGGGCATGCCGAGGACCACGTGGGCCTGCTCGGTCTTGCGGTTGACGAGGTCGACGCGGCCGGAGGTGCGCACGCGCTTGCTGCCGGAGCGCGGGCCGATCGGCACGGCGTCGGTGCGGGTCAGCGCGCCGGCCTTTTCGAAGGCGGCGCGGACCTGGCGTACGACCTTGTTGTGGTCGACGTTGCCGGCGGCCGCGACGACGAGGTGGGTCGGGTCGTAGTGCTTCTTGTAGAAGCGGCGGATCCGGTCGGCGCCCAGTGCGTTGATCGTGTCGACGGTGCCGAGGACGGGACGGCCCAGCGGGGTGTCGCCGTACATGGTCTGCGCGAACAGGTCGTGGACCATGTCGCCCGGGTCGTCCTCGGTCATCGCGATCTCTTCGAGGATGACGCCGCGCTCGGCGTCGACGTCCTCCTCGCGGATCAGCGAGCCGGTGAGCATGTCGCAGACCACGTCGATGGCCAGCGGCAGGTCGGTGTCGAGCACCCGGGCGTAGTAGCAGGTGTACTCCTTCGCCGTGAAGGCGTTCATCTCGCCGCCGACCGCGTCGATCGCGGAGGAGATGTCGAGGGCGCTGCGCTTGTGCGTGCCCTTGAAGAGGAGGTGCTCCAGGTAGTGCGTGGCGCCGTTCAGCGTGGGCGTCTCGTCACGGGAGCCGACGTGCGCCCAGATGCCGAAGGTGGCGGAGCGGACGGAGGGCAGCGTCTCGGAGACGATGCGCAGTCCGCCGGGGAGGACCGTGCGCCGGACGGTGCCGATGCCGTTCTGCCCCTTGAGGAGGGTTTGGGTACGGGCGACGGCCCGCCCCTCCGAAGAGGGGCGGGCCGTCACACGGGAACTACGCGACATCACTTGTCGGAGTCGTCCTTGTCAGCGTCGTCACCGGCGGTCTCGCCGTCGATCACGGGGACCAGCGAGAGCTTGCCGCGCTGGTCGATCTCGGCGATCTCGACCTGGACCTTGGTACCGACCGCGAGCACGTCCTCGACGTTCTCCACGCGCTTGCCACCGGCGAGCTTGCGGATCTGCGAGATGTGCAGCAGGCCGTCCTTGCCGGGCATGAGGGAGACGAAGGCACCGAAGGTGGTGGTCTTGACGACCGTACCCAGGTAGCGCTCGCCGACCTCCGGCATGGTCGGGTTGGCGATCGAGTTGATCGTGGCGCGGGCGGCCTCGGCGGCCGGGCCGTCGGAGGCACCGATGTAGATGGTGCCGTCGTCCTCGATCGTGATCTCGGCGCCGGTGTCCTCCTGGATCTGGTTGATCATCTTGCCCTTGGGCCCGATGACCTCACCGATCTTGTCCACCGGGATCTTGACGGTGATGATCCGGGGGGCGAACGGGGACATGGCGTCCGGCGTGTCGATCGCTTCCATCATCACGTCAAGGATGTGGAGGCGGGCGTCGCGGGCCTGCTTGAGGGCCGCGGCCAGGACGGAGGCCGGGATGCCGTCCAGCTTGGTGTCCAGCTGGAGGGCGGTGACGAACTCCTTGGTGCCGGCGACCTTGAAGTCCATGTCGCCGAAGGCGTCCTCCGCACCGAGGATGTCGGTGAGGGCGACGTAGTGCGTCTTGCCGTCGATCTCCTGGGAGATCAGACCCATGGCGATGCCGGCGACGGGGGCCTTGAGGGGCACACCGGCGTTCAGCAGCGACATGGTGGAGGCGCAGACCGAGCCCATGGACGTCGAACCGTTGGAGCCGAGGGCCTCGGACACCTGACGGATCGCGTAGGGGAACTCCTCGCGGGTCGGGAGGACCGGCACGATCGCGCGCTCGGCGAGCGCGCCGTGGCCGATCTCGCGGCGCTTCGGCGAACCGACGCGGCCGGTCTCGCCGACGGAGTACGGCGGGAAGTTGTAGTTGTGCATGTAGCGCTTGCGGGTCACCGGGGAGAGGGTGTCCAGCTGCTGCTCCATGCGGAGCATGTTGAGGGTGGTGACGCCCAGGATCTGGGTCTCGCCACGCTCGAACAGCGCCGAGCCGTGCACGCGCGGAATGGCCTCGACCTCGGCGGCGAGGGTACGGATGTCCGTGATCCCGCGGCCGTCGATGCGGACCTTGTCCTTGATGACGCGCTCGCGCACCAGGGCCTTGGTCAGGCTGCGGTAGGCGGCGGAGATCTCCTTCTCGCGGCCCTCGAAGGCCGGGAGGAGCTTCTCGGCAGCGATCTCCTTGACGCGGTCCAGCTCGGCCTCGCGGTCCTGCTTGCCCGCGATGGTCAGCGCCTGGGAGAGGTCACCCTTGACGGCGGCCGCGAGGGCCTCGTACACGTCGTCCTGGTAGTCCAGGAAGACCGGGAACTCGCCCTCGGGCTTGGCGGCCTTGGCGGCCAGGTCGGCCTGGGCCTTGCAGAGGACCTTGATGAACGGCTTCGCAGCGTCGAGGCCCGCGGCGACGATCTCCTCGGTCGGCGCCTCGGCGCCGCCCTTGACGAGGGCGATGGTCTTCTCGGTGGCCTCGGCCTCGACCATCATGATCGCGACGTCGCCGTCCTCCAGGACGCGGCCCGCGACGACCATGTCGAAGACGGCGTCCTCGAGCTCGGTGTGCGTCGGGAAGGCCACCCACTGGCCGCGGATCAGCGCGACGCGGACGCCGCCGATCGGGCCGGAGAAGGGCAGGCCGGCCAGCTGGGTGGACGCGGACGCGGCGTTGATCGCGATGACGTCGTACAGGTGGTCCGGGTTGAGCGCCATGATCGTGGCGACGACCTGGATCTCGTTGCGCAGGCCCTTCTTGAAGGACGGGCGCAGCGGGCGGTCGATCAGGCGGCAGGTGAGGATCGCGTCCTCGGACGGGCGGCCCTCGCGGCGGAAGAAGGAGCCGGGGATCTTGCCGGCCGCGTACTGCCGCTCCTCGACGTCCACCGTCAGGGGGAAGAAGTCGAGCTGGTCCTTGGGCTTCTTCGACGCGGTGGTGGCGGAAAGCACCATCGTGTCGTCGTCCAGGTAGGCAACGGCGGAGCCGGCGGCCTGGCGGGCCAGACGGCCCGTCTCGAAGCGGATGGTGCGGGTGCCGAAGGAACCGTTGTCAATGACGGCCTCGGCGTAGTGGGTCTCGTTCTCCACTAGCGTTTTCTCCATTTTCGTCGTCTCCGTCCGCCGCCCGTGTGGCGGTGGACGGTTGCGGAGAAGCGCTCCTGGCCTGGGGGCCGGTCTTCGATCGAAGCACCCGGTCCGTTGCCCCGTGGGGGCATTCCGGGTGCCACTACCGAGGACCGGCGGCGTAGGGAGGGCGCTCCTCCTCTTCAGTTGTGCACGTCTTCGCGCGTCTCTGTCAGACGCGCACGTGCGTCGTTTCCAGACTACAAAGGGTCCGGTCCGGTCCGCACGTACAGCAAAGGGAGCGGCCCCCGGATGTGGGAACCGCTCCCTTCACGGCGTGTTACTTGGCGCCGGCCGCACCGCGGCGGATGCCGAGGCGCTCGACCAGCGTACGGAAGCGCTGGATGTCCTTCTTGGCCAGGTACTGCAGCAGGCGGCGACGCTGGCCGACCAGGATCAGCAGACCACGACGGGAGTGGTGGTCGTGCTTGTGCGTCTTGAGGTGCTCGGTCAGGTCCGAGATGCGGCGGGAGAGCATCGCGACCTGGACCTCGGGAGAGCCGGTGTCGCCCTCCTTGGCACCGAACTCGCTGATGATCTGCTTCTTCGTAGCGGCGTCGAGCGGCACGCGTACTCCTCGTTTGGGTCTTCGTAGCCACCGAGTGCCCCAGGTCTGAGTCTCTGGGGAGCTTCCGTAACTCGGGAGGCGGGGTCCGCTGAGCGCAGTCCACAGACCCTGTTGAAGGATCCGGGGGACGCGTACACAAACGGCCGTCACACAGCGTACCAGGCTGCCGGGACGCGGCGTCTCAGCTGGTGAGAGCGCGGGCCCGGGAGTAGACGTCCAGCACGGCCAGGGTCAGCGGGACCAGGCTCAGCAGGACCGCCGCCTCGGTGAGGTCGAGCAGCCTTCCCCAGAAGGGTGACAGGCCCTTACGGGGAATGACAAGCGCAATTCCGGCGAGGAGTGCCGCGCCGGCGGCCACGGCAGCGGTCAGCCAGATCGTACGGAGGTCCAGGCCGCTGTGGTCGTGCTTGACGACGAGGGCTTCGAGCAGGTCGGCCGGCGGGTGCAGGGCCAGGCCCAGGATCAGCAGCGCGACGGCGATCAGGCCGGCGGCCAGGGCGCACACCACCTGGGAGGTGTAGCGGAAGAGGCGGGCGCGCAGCAGCATGGCGAGGCCGGTGGTGAGGGCCAGCAGGCGGCCCCAGGTGTTGTCGGAGAAGCCGAGGACGGCGGCGGCGCCGACGGCGACGGCGGCGCAGCCGCCGACCAGGCCGAGCAGCATCTCGTGACCGCGCCGGGCCTGGGCGGCGATCTGCTCGGCGTCGAGCGTGGCGGCCTGGTCGTGCTGCTCGGTGCCGGACTGGTCACCGTACGGCTCGGTCTCGTAGCGGTCCGGGTTCGCTGTGTGCTCGGTGTACTCGTCCGTGGCGCTCTGCGGGGCGGCGTAGCCGATGGGCAGGCGGGCGAAGCGGGCGGAGAGGCCGGGCAGGAAGGCGACGAGACCGATCGCGACGGGCGCGCAGACGGCCGCGGTGGCGGTCGCGGAGGCTTCGGTGGCGATGGCCGTGAACGTGGCCAGGGTGCCGGTGGCGGCGACGAAGGTGGCCGCGACGAAGGGGGCGTCGCCGCTGGGGGTGAGCGCGACCAGGGCGACGGAGGCGACGAGGACGCAGACGCAGCCGAGCAGGAACTGGAGGCGGCCGGGGCCCTGGCCGGCGCCGGGGGCGATGATCCCGGAGCCGGCGATCAGCAGGTGCGGGAGGGCGCCGAGGCCGAGTGCGACGGCGGAGCCGCGATCGCGGTAGACCCGGGCGCGCACGCCGGCGACGGCGGTGAGCAGGACGCCGACGGCGCCCGCGATGATGCCGGGCAGGCCGTGCATGTCGTGGCGCAGCGGGTCGGCGTACCAGAGGACGAAGCCCAGCATGACGAGGAGCAGTGCGGCGCCGGCCAGACCCGCGCCGCGCAGCATGTCGTCGCTCCAGCGGTGCCGGTCGCGGACGACGGCGGAGGCGACGGCGTCGGAGACGTCGTCGAATACGGCGGGCGGCAGGGACTCGGCGAAGGGGCGCAGGCTGAGCACCTCGCCGTCGAGGACCTGCTGGGCGGCCAGTGTGCGGGCGCCGTCGAGGACGGTGCCGGAGCGGCGCACGAGGTGGAAGCCGGTGGGGGCGCCGACGGGCTGGGTCTGGCCGGTGAGGCGCAGCAGCTCGGGATAGACGTCGGCGACGGCGATGTCCTCGGGGAGGGCGACGTCGATCCGGCTGTCCGGAGCCACGACGGTGACCCTGCAGAAGCCCGTCGTTGCGGCCGTACTCACCTGTGTGACCCCCCTTGTTGATGCCCGCGGCGGCGGACGATTCGCGGATGCGCATACTGCGCGCGCCACCCTACCGGGCTTGTGCCGGACAGTCGGCAAGTAGGATCACCGACGCGTGGAGGAGACCCCCTTCACGCCCGGGACTTGGGGGCGCCGGTTACGACGTCCCGTCCGTTTTCGAGGGATTGATGCTCCGGTGAGCCAGATCGTCGTCAAACGCCCGCCGCGGTCCCTGCCGCCCGAAGTGCCTTCGGACGAGGTGAGGCTGGAGGCGCCTCCGGAGCTTCCGCGGGGGCAGCAGGAGGGCATGCTGATGCAACTCCTGCCGATGCTCGGCATGGGCTCTTCCGCCGTGTTCTTCTTCATGCCGGGTGCGGCGCCGTTCATGCGCATCATGGGTGTGCTGATGCTGGTGTCGACGGTGGCGATGGTCGTCGCGCAGGTGGTGCGGCAACGGCGGGGTACGCAGGGGCAAATGGCCGATGTGCGCCGGGACTACCTCAAATACCTCGCACAGACGCGTCGTCAAGTCCGCCGTACCGCACGGGCGCAGCGCGACGCGCAGCTGTACCTGCACCCGGCCCCGGAGCAGTTGTGGTCGGTGGTGGCCGAGGGTTCGCGGCTGTGGGAACGGCGGGTCGGCGACCCGGACTTCGGGCAGGCCCGGCTGGGGCTGGGCTCGCAGCGTCTGCAGACCCCGCTGGTGGCGCCGGACACGGCCCCGGTGGACGAGCTGGAGCCGCTGACGGCGGGCGCGATGCAGCGCTTCCTGAAGGTGCACTCCTCACTGGACGGGCTGCCGATGGCGGTCTCGATCCGGGCCTTCTACCACGTGACCGTCTCCGGTGAGCCGGAGTCGGCGCGCGGTACGGCGCGGGCGCTGGTGTCGCAGCTGGCGACGCTGCACTCCCCCGAGGACCTGACGGTGGCCGTGGTGGCCGCGCCGGGTGCGGTGCCCTCGTGGGACTGGACGAAGTGGCTGCCGCACACGCAGGTGCCGGGCCAGGTGGACGGTGCCGGTACGAAGCGGCTGTTCGGCGACGACCTCGGTGAGCTGGAGGGGCTGCTGGCGCCCCGGCTGGAGGGACGGCCGCGGTTCAGCCGCGAGGTGTCCCCGGTCCTGGACCAGCCGCACCTGGTGGTCGTGCTAGACGGCGGGATGGTGCCGCCGGACTCGGTGTTCGCGGCGGCCGAGGGGCTGCAGGGCGTCACCATCGTCGAGGTGGTCGCGGGCGAGCTGGACGAGCCGCGCGGCGGGCTGTCGGTCGTGGTGCGTCCGGGTCGGCTGCGCCTGGAGTCGGGCGCGGGGGTCGCGTACGAGGGCACCCCGGACACGCTGTCGCTGCCCGCGGCGGAGGCGCTGGCCCGCCAGCTGGCCCCGCTGCGCACGGGTGGCGGGGACGACGACGAGCCGCTGCTGGCTAACCTGGACTTCACGGACCTGCTGAACCTGGGCGACGCGGCGGCGGTGGACGTGGCGCGGACCTGGCGGCCGCGATCGGCCGGTGAGCGGCTGCGCGTGCCGATCGGTGTCGGCGAGGACGGCGCCCCGGTGATGCTGGACCTGAAGGAGGCCGCGCAGGAGGGCATGGGTCCGCACGGCCTGTGCGTGGGCGCGACCGGTTCCGGCAAGTCGGAGCTGCTGCGCACGCTGGTGCTGGGTCTGGCGGTCACGCACACCTCGGAGACCCTGAACTTCGTGCTCGCCGACTTCAAGGGCGGTGCGACCTTCACGGGCATGGGGCAGATGCCGCACGTGGCAGCCGTCATCACCAACCTGGCGGACGACCTCACGCTCGTGGACCGCATGGGCGACTCGATCCGCGGTGAGCTGCAGCGCCGGCAGGAGCTGCTGCGCTCGGCGGGCAACTACGCGAACATCCACGACTACGAGAAGGCCCGTGCGGCCGGCGCTCCGCTGGAGCCGCTGGCCTCGCTGGTGCTCGTCATCGACGAGTTCTCCGAACTGCTCACGGCCAAGCCCGACTTCATCGACATGTTCATCCAGATCGGCCGCATCGGCCGCTCGCTGGGTGTGCACCTGCTGCTGGCCTCGCAGCGGCTGGAGGAGGGCAAGCTGCGCGGACTGGACACGTACCTCTCGTACCGGATCGGTCTGCGGACCTTCTCGGCGGCGGAGTCGCGCACGGCGATCGGGGTGCCGGACGCCTACCACCTGCCGTCGGTGCCCGGTTCGGGCTACCTGAAGTTCGGTACGGACGAGATGACCCGCTTCAAGGCGGCGTACGTCTCGGGCACCTACCGCTCGGGCGGGCCGGACCTGTCGGTGGGGCTGTTCCCGGTGGAGCGGCGGCCCGCGCTGTTCACGGCGGCTCCGGTGCCGGTGGTGTACGCGGCTCCGGACCCGGCGTACCTGGCGGCGCAGTCCTCGCGGGGGGACGACGCGCTCGCCGACACGGTGCTGGACGTGATCGTGAGCCGGCTGGAGGGGCAGGGGGTGCCGGCGCACCAGGTGTGGCTGCCGCCGCTCGACCAGGCTCCGCCGCTGGACCAGTTGCTGCCGGCGCTGGCGCCGAGCGCGGAGCGCGGGCTGCACGCGGACGGGTACACGCGGCCCGGCGGGCTCGTCGTACCGCTCGGCCTCATCGACAAGCCGTTCGAGCAGCGGCGCGAGGTGCTGTACCGGGACTTCTCGGGGGCGGCGGGCCACATGATGGTGGTCGGCGGCCCGCAGTCGGGCAAGTCCACGCTGATGCGGACGCTGATCTCGTCCTTCGCGCTCACGCACACCCCGCGCGAGGTGCAGTTCTACGGGCTGGACTTCGGCGGTGGCAGCCTGTCGGCGGTCGCCGAGCTGCCACACGTGGGCGGGATCGCCTCGCGGCTGGACCCGGAGCGGGTACGGCGCACCGTCGCGGAGGTGGGGGGCATCCTCAACCGCCGCGAGGAGTTCTTCCGGGCGAACAACATCGACTCGATCGGCACCTACCGGCGCCGGCGGGCGGCGGGCGAGCTGCCCGGCGAGCCGTGGGGCGACGTGTTCCTGCTGATCGACGGCTGGGGCGGCTTCCGCGGCGAGTACGAGGGCCTGGAGCAGATCGTCACGGACATCGCGGCCCGCGGTCTGGGCTACGGCATCCACGTGGTGATCACCGCGGCGCGTTACATGGAGGTCCGGGCGGCGCTCAAGGACCAGATGCTCAGCCGGCTGGAGCTGCGGCTCGGCGACACCATGGACTCCGAGTTCGACCGGAAGGTCGCGGCGAACGTTCCCACCGGGATGCCGGGCCGAGGCCAGGTGCCGGAGAAGCTGCACTTCCTGGGCGCGCTCCCGCGGATCGACGGCTCGCACGACGCGGGTGACCTGTCGGAGGCCACGGCCGCGTTCGTGGACGCCGTGAAGCAGAACTGGCAGGGGCAGGCGGCGCCCGGGGTACGGCTGCTGCCGCGGCTGCTCCACGCCGACCAGCTGCCCAAGGGCGGGGAGTTCCCGGGCCGCGGGATCGCGATCGGCATCGACGAGACCGACCTGGAGCCGGTGTTCGTCGATTTCGAGTCCGACCCGTTCCTCCTGGTCTTCGGCGAGAGCGAGTCGGGCAAGACGAACCTGCTGCGGCTCATCGCCCAGCAGATCGCCCAGCGCTACACCCCGGACCAGGCGCGCCTCGTGGTGGGCGACTACCGGCGGAGCCTGCTCGGGGCGCTGCCGGAGGCGCACCTGCTGGAGTACGCGCCGATGGCGAGCTCGCTGCAGATGCACATGGAGGCGCTGGGCGGGGTGTTCTCGCGCCGGCAGCCGCCGACCGACGTCACTCCGCAGCAGCTGCGCGACCGCAGCTGGTGGACGGGCCCGGACGTGTTCATCATCATCGACGACTTCGACCTGGTGGCCACCAGCCAGGGCAATCCGCTGGCTCCGCTGGTGGAGTTCCTGCCCTTCGCACGGGACACGGGCGTGCGGTTCATCATCGCGCGCAACTCGGCGGGCGCCTCGCGTTCGCTGTACGAGCCGTTCATGCAGCGGATCAAGGAGCTGGGCGCGCAGGGCGTCGTCCTGTCGGGCGACCCGTCCGAAGGGGACCTCGTCGGCAACGTGCGGCCGCGTCCGATGCCGCCGGGCCGGGCCTACTTCGCCTCGCGCAGGCGGGGCACCTCGCTGGTGCAGCTGGGGCGGATGCCGGGGATGTGAGGAAACCGGTTCCCCTCGGCGGCGCAGCACCGATAATCGGCGGTGAAGACTGCGCCACCGAGGGGAAAGGCCGCACATGGGCACCCAGCAGGAGAAGGACGAGCTGTACGCGCTCGACATCAGCGGCGTGGAGTGGGAGGGCCCGCCCGGAACCAGCCCCGACGAGGAGCGGGTCGAGATCGCCCGGCTGCCCGAGGGTGCGGTGGCCATGCGGTCCTCCCTGGACCGGGACACCGTGCTGCGGTACACGGCTGCCGAGTGGGAGGCCTTCGTACTCGGGGCCCGGGACGGCGAGTTCGACCTGGACCGGCACCGCCCTGAGGGGCCGGACGCCTGAGGTGCGGGGGACTTCTGAGGGGCCGGACGCCTGAGGTGTCGGGCGCCTGACAGACCAGACGCCGAAGGGGCGCGCCCGGTGCGGGCGCGCCCCTTCGGCGCGTACGGACTGAGGTGGGGACCGGGCTCAGTAGGCCTCGGTGAACAGGCGCGAGGCCTTCACGTCCGTGGCGCGGTAGTCACCCTTGCCGCGCTCGATGAGCTGGGCGACCTGCTCCAGCTGCTTCTGCATGTGGTCGGCCTTGCCCTTGTACTTCGCCTGGAGCTGGACGTACTGGCCGTGCGCCTCACCGTCCCAGGTGTCGGTGACGACCTTCAGGGCCTGTTCCATCTCGTTCAGGTCCGTGATGATGTTCTTGGAGACGACCCGGATACGGTCCGCCATCTGCTGAACGGTCTCATACCGGACCCGGGTGTGCCCGTCGTTGCCCGCCATGTTCTTCTCCTTCTCGCTGCGGCAAACTGGAAAGGGAAACGGCTGCTGTCAGATGCCGTTGAGGCCGGAACCGTTGGAGCCGCCGCCCGCGCTCTGCACGGCCTTGAACGCGGCGCGCACGTCGTCGTCCTGGGCGTTGCTCAGGTTCTTGGTCTGCGCCACGGCGTTGTGCAGGACGCCGAGCAGCCTGCGGATCTCGTCGTGGTCGTCGTTGACCACGCTCTGCGCGGACATGAACCCCGAGGCACCCACACCGGTCCAGCCGGCGCTCACGGTGGCCAGGATGTCGGCCAGCTCGCGGGCCTGCCTGGTGACGGCATTGGCCGTCTCCTCGATCTTGGTCTTCGCCTGGACGACCGGATCGTCTGCAAGTCCGAAGGTGTTCGTGCTCATCCGAAGCTCCTCACTTCTCAATTCGCCGGCAGAACCGGCGGATTGCGTGGCGGAGCGGACATGCCTGGCGCGGCTGTGAGCCACGCGCCCCGGGCGTCCCCCTCCGCTTCACGCGATCCCCCGATCACACTCGTGAAGCCTGCTGTCACTCTAGCCAGTTCAACCGCCGGGCCCAACACCGGTGGGTTGCTTCCGTGATGAACTGTGACTGTTCACTGCAAACGGCGTCGGCGGTTGCGTGCGTCCCGTACGACGGTCGCGGTCCCCGCGATGACGGCGATCAGGACGGCGCCGATGCCCAGAGCGTACGTGCCGTAGCGCTCCTGCCGCTCCTGTGCCGTCTCGGTGAGCCGGAGCTCGGCCGCCTGCGGGGCGGCCGCAGGGGGCGGGCCGGGATCCGGGACGGGGGCCTTGGGGGCCTCGCGGTCCTGACTGAGCGCGCGCACCGGGTCGACGATGCCCCAACCGACGTAGTCGTCACGGCCCTTGACCGAGCGTTCCGCGGTGTTCTGGATCTGCCAGACGATCTGCTCGACGGTCCAGTCCCCGTGCTTGGCGCGCAGCAGGGCGGCCACCCCGGCGACGTACGGGGCGGAGAAGCTGGTGCCGTTGTCGATGCACTGGCCGAAGCCGGGGACCGTGGAGACCATGTCGACGCCGGGCGCCGCCACCCCGATGAAGTCGCCGGGCTGGGAGAACGCGGCCCGCTCGTTGTTGCGGTCCGAGGAGGCCACCGCGAGCACGCCGGGGAAAGCCGCGGGGTAGGTCTTGCGCTTCTCGCCGCTCATGCCGTCGTTGCCCGCCGAGGCCACCACCACGACCTTGGCTTCGATGGCCTTCTGGACCGACTTGCCGAGGTCGGAGTCCGGGGACAACGGCACGTCGGTGTCCTGGGAGATGTTGATCACCTGGGCGCCCTTGGCCACCGCGTGGTCGATCGCCTGACTCAGGGACAGTGCGTTGCCCTTGCCCTGGCCGTCGTTCTGCCGGATGGGGATGATCGTGGCGTCCGGGGCCAGGCCGACGAAGCCGGTGCCCTCCTGGGGGCGGGCGGCGATCAGCCCGGCGACCTTGGTGCCGTGGCCGACGGTGTCGTTGGTGCCGTCCCCGCCCTTGGGGTCGACGAAGTCCTTGCCGGCGCCGGTGTCGATGGCCCCGCTGAGCTGCGGGTTCACCCGGTCCACGCCGGTGTCGATGACCGCGACGCGGATGCTGTTGCCGTTCTTGTCCTTGCCCTTGGTGTGCGCCCAGAGCTCGTCGAGGAGGAGCCGCTGGAGGGCCCAGGGACGGTCCGCGATCTGCTTCTTCATGGGGAAGGTGCACTCGCCCGCGCCGTCGAGGTTCAGGGCGTACGAGGGCTGGGGCGCGGCGGCGGCATCGGCGGAGGACGCAAGGGCGGTGGGCGCGGCAACTGCGGCGGCCGCGGCGAGGGTGAAGGCGGCGGCGCGGGCCGCGCGCCGCCGCTGCGGGGGCTGGGTCATCGGCAGCTTCCTCACGAACCCTGCGGCTGGCGGGCCGAGTTGGTGTCCAGGCGCGGGCCCTTGGAGAGGAACTCCGACCACGCGATGGGCACCATGGCCGGAGTGACGCCCGAGTAGCCGAGCCGGATCTGCGCCTGGCTGGCCTCGGGGGCACCGCCCGGGGCGCCGCCCTTCGCCTGCGGGTCGGGGGCTCCGATCTTCGACTGCTCCGCATCGCTGTCACCGTTGGCCTGGACGGCGTACCGCAGGCCGGTGTCGGTGACCAGGAAGAGGGAGCCGCCGGCCGTGGTCTGCTTGCCCTGGACCTGGGTGTAGAGCAGCCCCGAGCCCGGGGTGACGTACGCGCTGGTGCCGCTGGCGGTGATGTCGATGGGGAAGCCGGTGCCGGCCCAGGTGCTCAGGGTCTGGTTGCCCTGGCCGTCGACCGCGCGGAGCACGTTGCAGACGGTGTCGCGGCCGCCCGGGCCGCCGGCCTGGGTCCCGGCGGGCGGTGCGCTCTGGTTGATCCGCTCGGTCTTCTTCTGCGGCCACCTGAGGTCGCCGGCGAACGGGGTGGCGTCCGGGCTGAGGGACTGGAGGTCGATCTCGCGGGCCTTGCCGTGCATGTTGAGGCCGTCCGTCGCGGGCGCCGAGATCAGCAGCCAGGCGACGAAGTCGGAGACCGGCGCGACCTTCCCCGGCAGGACCACGTAGTGCTGCGTGCCGGAGCCCGTCTGCGCCATGAGCACCATGCCGACCTTGTTGTCGGCGGTGATCAGGCCCTTGACGTCGGCGTTCGTGCCGGCCTTGGCGGGCAGCTGCGGGAAGGACAGGTCGTCGCCGGAGTTGAGGGTGCCCAGCCACTGCTCGGTGACCTGCCGCGGGGTGGCCCCGGTACCGACCAGGGCGTTGGTCATCGTGCCCGCGGCCGGAGTGCCCTCCGGGAACTTGTACTTCGTGCCCGCCGCGTCGACGAGGTAGCGCTCCTTGCCCGGGCCGGTGCTCTGCACGTACAGCGACTGGGTGTCGGTCAGCCGGCGCTGATCGTCCGTCAGGTGCGTCTCGCGGTCGGCGAGGACGAAGGCGGCGGTCTGCACCCCGCGGCCGTTGCCGCCCGGCTGCTGGCAGACGGCCCAGCGCTTGGCCTTGGCCGCGTCCGCCTTGGCGGGGAGCCGGTCGGGGGCGTACGGGATGCCGATGATGGGCCCGCGCGGCGGGTTGCCCTTGTCGAGGACCTTGTCGTCGACCTGGATCACCTTGAACTTCGAGGGATCGAGGAGGAGTCGGGCGGAGGCCAGGTTCAGCACGGGGTGCAGCCGGGTCTGGTCCTTGCCGTTCACCTTCGTCGTCAGGACCACGTAGCGGGTGGTCGAGTCCTTGCCGACGATGACCTGGGTTCCGGGGTCCGCCCAGCCCTTGGGAGCCGTCGGCTTGAACATGCCCCAGGCGCCGAAGCCGGCGAGCACGACCGCGGCGAGGATCAGTCCGGGCGCGACCGCGCGCAGCGGGCGCGGCGCGCCCTCCTCGGTCCCCGTCGCGGACGGCTGGAGGAACGCGGCCACCGTGCGCCGCTTCGCAAAGGTGTACGCGTTGAGCTCATCACGTCGTGATGCCATGACCGCCTGCTTCTCCCCGCACGGCCCGGTCGGTGACTACGGTCCCCGGGCCTCGATTGTCGGACCGGGCACCTACTATGCCTCTTGACGGAGGGTGCTCAGGGGCCGGGTAGGGTGAGGCTGCCGCTCAGCGCCTTCCGGACCGCGGTATTCAGGGGTCATCAGGGCATCAGGGCTTGTTGGGGTGGATTGAGGAGATTCCGGGGCCATGCGGCAGCTGTCGCGCAGCGCCGGGACTCATGGAGTCTGGCCCTGGAAAGGGGAGGTGCGCGAGTGATGGCCACCGCGACGCAGCCGCAGACTGGCGCGGCCGCACCCGCACGCGGCGGGGTGACGCCGCATCCGAAGTCGAGCCCCGGCCGCTTCGGCCCGTTCCGATTGCAACAGCTCGTGCTGCTCCAAGTGGCCGCGGCCGTCCTGTTGGTGGCCTGGGTGGTCGAACCGCTGCTGCTGGTTCCCGCCGGGGTTCTCGCGCTCGTCCTCGTGGTGCTCGCGGTCGTACGCAGGCACCAGCGCTCCCTGCCCGAGTGGATCGGCGGTGCGCTCGCGCTGCGCGCGCGGCGGCGCCGGGCAGCGTCCCTCGCCGTGCCCGCGGGCACCGAGCCCGGCCTGGCCCCGCTCGTCGAAGCCGACCCGGCGCTGCGCACCCTCACGTTCAGCGACCGTGAACGCCGGCCGGTCGGAATGATCGGCGACGGCACCTTCCTCACCGCGGTCGTCCAGGTCGACACGGACGCCACGGCGCTGCGGCCCGACCGGGGCGCGCGGCCGCTGCCGCTGGGGCTCGTACGGGACATCCTCGAAGTCGACGGCATCCGGCTGGAGTCCGCGCAGCTGGTGCAGCACACCCAGCCCGCGCCGGCCCCGCACCTGCCCGCGCAGTCGATGGCCACGCGCAACTACGCGCCGCTGCAGGCCCGCACCGGTACCCCGGCGGTGCGCCTCACCTGGATCGCGCTCAAGCTCGACCCGGAGCTGTGCCCCGAGGCGGTCACCGCGCGCGGCGGCGGACTGCCGGGCGCCCAGCGGTGCGTGGTGCGGGCTGCGGACCAGTTGGCGAGCCGACTGACCGGCGCCGGGTTCAAGGCCACCGTACTGACCGAGCAGGAACTGACGGCGGCCCTGGCCACGTCCTCGTGCGCGAACCCGATGGCGATCACCCAGGCCGGGCGGTCGGCCAGCACGGGGCGGCGGACGGAAGAGACCCCGCGGACCTGGCGCTGCGACGACCGCCGGCACACCACGTACTGGATAGGCCGCTGGCCGCAGCTGGGCGGTGCGGGGGCCGCGGCGCTGCCGCAGTTCGTGGCACTGCTGACCTCGCTGCCCGCCCTGGCGACGAACTTCAGCCTGACGATCGCCCCGGCGGAGCGCCAGGGCGTGACGCTGACCGGGCACGTCCGGGTGACCGGGCGCAGTGACGAAGAACTGGTCGCGGCGCGACGGGAGTTGGAGCGGACGGCGCGGGGCGTGAAGACCGGGCTGGTCCGGCTCGACCGTGAACAGGTACCGGGGCTGCTGGCTTCGCTGCCGCTGGGAGGGGCGCGATGAGGGGCGGTTTCGGGCTGGTCGGGCCGCGGCGGGAGCGGCACGTGGTGCCCGCCGCGGATCTGGACGTGCTGGCGCTGCCCGTCGGGGACGACGGGGTCGTCATCGGCGTGGACGCCGAGGGGCGGTCGGCGGTGCTCGGCATCAACCGGCCGACGCCGTACGAGGTGACGCTGATCGGCGGTCTGTGGACGGCGCAGGTGCTGGCGCTGCGCGCGGCGGCGACGGGCGCGCGGGTGGCGGTGGAGACGGGGCGCGGGCACGTGTGGTCCGGGCTGGCGCAGGCCGCGGGCGGCGGGCAGCAGTGCGTGACCCTGCACGAGGTGGGCCGGGTGCCCCCGCAGGGCGCGTCGGCGGGCAGCCCGGTGCTGGTGATCCGCGACTGCGGGATGCGGCCGCCGCGCGGGCGCGTGGTGGCCGGGCCCTGGCAGTCGGTGCTGACGCTGCTGCCGTATCTGAGCCCCACGGCGCCGCGGCTGCTCCAGCAGTCGTCGCTGGTGGGTGCGCAGCGGGTGTCGCCGGACGAGGCGGAGCAGATCGGCCGCCTGATGAGCCTGCCGCGGGCTGCGGTGGAGTCCCTGCCGACGCTGGGCGACGGGGTGACGTTGTGGTGTACGCCGCGTGACCGGCAGTTCGTGATGACCCAGGGGACGGACGCGGAGACGGGCCTGTTGGGGCCGGCGCGGCGGATCGACTGAGCGTCGGCGGGACCGACGGGGGCGGACACCGGTGCCGGGCCGCGATTAGGCTGAGCGTGGGCGCGGCGTCGAAGTGGGCGCCGGACCAGTGTTCGACAGACCAGGAGGACCAGTGAGCGGCGATCGGAACGAGAGGCGCGGCGGGACGTGGGACGTCCCGACGGACGATCAGTCCGACGCGGAGCCCGAACTGACGGGCGAGTTCACCATCGACTACACCCCGCCGGCCTGGTACACCCAGGGCGCGGCACCGTCCGCGCAGGTGCCGGGGCTGCCCGAGGGCAGCGGCTTCGAGCCCCACCGTCCGTCGGACGTGGCCTCGCCCCCGACGATGCGGATCGCTCCGCCGAGCCCGCGCCCGGCGTCCGACGGCGCGGGCCTGCCCCAGCCGTTCGCGGCTCCGGCCCCGGCCGAGACGCCGGCCCCGGCCGAGACGCCGGCCCCGTCGCCGTTCGCGACCCCGGCTCCGGCTCCGGCTCCGGCTCCGGCTCCGGCTCCGGCTCCGGCTCCGGCTCCGGCCGAGAATCCGGCACCGGCCCCGTTCGCGGCCTCGACTCCCGCCGACAGTCCGGCGCCCGCGCCTTTCACGGCACCGGCTCCGGCTCCGTTCGAGAGCCCTGCGCCCGCGCCGTTCGCGACCTCGGCTCCGTTCGAGACTCCTGCCCCCTCCCCGTTCGCTGCACCGGCTCCGGCCGAGAGCCCGGCACCCGCGCCATTCACGGCTCCGGCTCCGGCCGAAGCGTCGGCGCCCGCGCCCGCCGGGGCACAGGCACCCGTGCCCGCGTCGTTCACCGTTCCGGCTCCGGTCGAGGCTTCGGCCCCCGAGCCGGTGGACGCGGCACCCTCGTACCGGCCTCCGGCTCCGGTCGAGGTCCCCGCGCCCGCGCCGTTCACCGACCCCTCTCCGGTCGAGGCCTCGGCCCCCGAGCCGGTGGACGCGGCACCCTCGTACCAGCCTCCGGCGCCCATCGAGGCACCCGCGCCCTTCGGGCCGCCGGCTCCGGTCGAGGCTTCGGCGTCCGCGCCGTTCGCTCCCCCGGCACTGGCTGACTCGGCCCCGGCGTCCGCCGGGACGCCTGCGCCGTTGGACGGCGGAGCCGGTCCGCACGACACCCCCGCCGAGGGCACGCCCCTGCTGCCCACCGCCGGGCAGGCCGCGGCCGCGCCGGTCGGTCCTGAGGACGCGTCCATCGCCGCCGCGGGGCACCCGTTCGGGGGATCCGGTGGTGAACTGCCGCCGCTGCCGCCCACGTTCGCGGACCGGGCGGACCAGGACGGGTACTCGTTCCCGCCTCCGGCCCCCGCACCGCAGCCGCAGGCGGCGCCGCAGCCCCCGCACCACGACCCCCGCACCGGCGCCCAGTGGCCCAACGGCCAGCAACCGCACCAGCCCCAGCCCCCGCAGCCCCAGCCGCACGACCCCCGCTACTCGGCCGGCCAGACCTCCGGCGGTGCGCCGCTCGGCTACACGGCCGCCGTCGAGCTGTCCTCGGACCGTCTGCTGCGCAACAAGCAGAAGCCCAAGACCAGCAACAACAACAACGCCGGCGGCCGCTTCCGCTTCGGCGGCAAGGCGGCCGAAGCGGAGCGCCAGCGCAAGCTGGAACTGATCCGCACCCCGGTCATGTCCTGCTACCGCATCGCCGTCATCAGCCTCAAGGGCGGCGTCGGCAAGACCACGACCACCACCGCGCTCGGCGCCACCCTCGCCACCGAGCGCAAGGACAAGATCCTGGCCATCGACGCGAACCCCGACGCCGGTACCCTCGGGCGCCGCGTGCGCCGCGAGACCGGCGCCACCATCCGGGACCTGGTCCAGGCGATCCCGTACCTGCACTCGTACATGGACATCCGTCGGTTCACCTCCCAGGCGCCCTCCGGTCTGGAGATCATCGCCAACGACGTGGATCCGGCCGTCTCCACGACCTTCAACGACGAGGACTACCGCCGCGTCATAGAGACGCTGGGCCGCCAATACCCGATCATCCTCACCGACTCGGGCACCGGCCTCCTCTACTCCGCCATGCGCGGCGTCCTGGACCTGGCCGATCAGCTGATCATCATCTCGACCCCGTCCGTGGACGGCGCCAGCAGCGCCAGCACCACCCTCGACTGGCTCTCGGCGCACGGGTACGCCGATCTCGTCTCCCGCTCGCTCACGGTCATCTCGGGAGTCCGCGAGACGGCCAAGATGATCAAGATCGAGGACATCGTGCAGCACTTCGAGACCCGCTGCCGCGGTGTCGTCGTGGTGCCGTTCGACGAGCACCTCGCGGCCGGTGCCGAAGTCGATCTCGACATGATGCGGCCCAAGACCCGCGAGGCGTACTTCAACCTCTCCGCCCTGGTGGCCGAGGACTTCCTGCGGGCCCAGCAGCAGGCCCCGCAGGGCCACTGGGGAGCACCGCAGCAGCAGCCCCAGCAGCCCCAGCCGTACCACCAGCAGCCTCAGCCCCAGCCGCCGCAGCAGCAGCCGTACGGCCAGCCCCAGGGCCAGCCCCCGTACCAGCAGCCGCAGCCGCCCTACCCGCAGCCCGGCCAGCCCTACCCGCAGCCGGGCCAGCCCTGGCAGCAGCCCCCGGCACCGCAGCCGCCTCAGCAGCCGCAACAGCCCCCGCGCGACCCCCGTCTGGGCTGAGCCTGCGGCAGGGACAACAGGAAGGGCCCGTACCACCCCGGGATCGATCGAGATCCTGGGCGGTACGGGCCCTCGCCCGTTCGTCCGTCAGCCGTCGCTCAGCCGCTCGTCCGTCAACCGTTCGTCCGCGAGCGCTCCGCGTCGTACGCGTCCGTCAGCACCCGCGCCCGCTTCACGTCGTCCGCGATCGCCTCCAGCAGCCCGTCCAGCGACTCGAACTTCGCCATCCCCCGCACGTACGCGAGGAAGTCCACGGCCACGTGCTTCCCGTAGAGGTCCAGCCCGATCCGGTCGATCGCGTACGCCTCCACGGTCCGCTCGGTCGCGTCGAACTGCACGTTCGTCCCCACCGAGATCGCCGCGGGCATCCGCTCGCCGTCGGCGGTCAGCCAGCCGGCGTACACGCCGTCCGCCGGGATCGCGGTGTGCGGCTGCGTCTCGACGTTCGCCGTCGGGTAGCCGAGCTCGCGCCCGCGCTGCGCACCGCGCACCACCACGCCCTCGACCCGGTGCGGCCGGCCCAGGACCTCCGCCGCGCCCTCCATGTCGCCCTCGGCGACCAGCCGGCGCGCCAGCGTCGAGGAGAACGGCACGCCGCCGCCCGCCTCGCCCCGCTCGACCAGGTCCACGACCTCTACCTCGTAGTCGTACGTGGAGCCCAGCTCTCGCAGGAAGTCGACGTTCCCGGCGGCCCGGTGGCCGAACCGGAAGTTGGGGCCCTCGATGACGGACCGCGCGTGCAGCTTGTCGACGAGCACCTTCACGATGAAGTCGGCCGGGGACAGCTGCGAGAACTCCGCCGTGAACGGAAGGATCAGCAGCGCGTCCACACCCAGCCCGGCCATCAGCTCGGCGCGCCGGTCGTACGGGGCGAGGATCGGCGGGTGGCTGCCGGGTCGGACGACCTCGCTGGGGTGGGGGCTGAAGGTGACGACGACGGAGGGGACGCCCAGGGCGCGCGCCTTGGCCACGGCCCGTCCGATGATCAGCTGATGACCGCGGTGCACACCGTCGTAGGAGCCGATGGTGACGACGCTGCGTCCCCAGTCCTGGGGGATGTCCTCCAAGCCACGCCAGCGCTGCACTGTGACCGCTCCTCGCCCGAACCCGTTTAGGCCTTGTACTGATTGCCGATTACAGGTCTAAGACTGCCATGCCGGTGCCCCGTGCCCCGCATCGGCATCTGCGTCGGACGGCCGCCGTGGCATATCGTCACGTCACATCCGGTGCCGCCCCGCCGAGGGTCTCCACCGTGCGCCGCGCGCTCGGGCCCAGCAGGGCCGCCGCCTCCCCTCCCGGCTGCGCCATCCAGCCCGCCACGAGCCCGCCGAAGGCGAGGTCGGACCGGGCCAGCTCCAGCGTCCGCCGCTCGAACACCGCCGGCCCGCCCGGGACCGCGAACAGCCGCCGCCCGGTACGCCGCAACAGCTCCCGCGTACGTCCCTCAGGGCGCGCGGCGGTCCCGGCCGCGACCGCCACCAGGAACGAGTCGAGCACCCACGGATCCGTCTCCTCGCGCAGGAGTACGTCCGCCAGCTCGCCGCGCAGCGCGCACGAAGGCTCCCCGCCCGGCGCGGCAAGTACCGAGGCCAGCTCGGCCCGTACCGCCGCCGGGGCGGACCGCAGCAGGTCCAGGACCAGCCGGCGCAGCACGGGAGCGGCGGCCGCGCCCTGCTCCAGGCGCCGGTCGACGAAGGAAGCGGCGTGCGGAGCGTCCTCGGGACGGCCCGCCAGGTGGTCCCGTACGAGGTCGGCCGCCCGCCGGGCGAGGGCGGGAGTGGTCAGCGCGGCCAGGGCGCGCACCACCTCCCCGTCGGCCCGGGCCCGCAGCGCGTCGAACACCGCGTCGGGGTCGGGCAGTACGGGCAGCGCCGCGACCAGCGCCGCCGCGGGCAGCCGGGAACCGTGCTCGGGGGCCCGGAAGCAGGCGAGGGCGGCGGGCAGATGGCGGCCGCGCGCCTGCGGGTCGCGCAGCAGCACGGCCAGGGCGCTGCCGTGCAGGGCGGCGTCGGCGGGGCGGGCCAGCAGCGCCTGCGCGGCGTAGCGCAGCAGCTCGCGGTCGGCGGGGGTGCGCACGTGCGGGGCGGTGGCCATCCCGTACGCGGCGGCGGCGGCCCGCCGCGCGGGCCGTTCGTCGTGCGCCCAGCGGTCCACGGCCCGGCACAGGGCGGGGGGCTCCTCCTCGGCGAGTACGGAGAGCAGTTCGTCGGCGTGGGGGTCCGCGGCGGTGACGAGCGCCTCGGTCAGGTCGTCGAGGGCGAGGCGGCGGTGGGTGTGCAGCAGCGCCTGGGCGGCGGTGGCGACGGTGGCCCCGGGGCGGCCGCGCAGCCGCCGTCCGTCGGTGAACCAGGCGCAGAGCAGGGGCTGCGCGAGCCGTGGGTCCCGGGTGAGCCGGCGGGCGGCGGCGTCGAGGTAGCGGTCGCCGGGGGCCGCGTCGGCGGGGTCGGCGGGCAGCAGGCGGCGCAGCAGGTCGAGGCGGTCGGGCTCGGGCAGGCGCAGCCGGTTCCAGAACCAGCCCCCGAACTCTCCGGGGCCGGCGCGGGCCACGTGTTCGGCGAGGGCGTGCAGGACGGGGAGGTGGGGGTGCGCGTCGGGGGCGCGGAGCAGGCTCTCGCGCAGCAGGCGGGTCGCCCACCAGATCCGGTCCGCCCCGGATCCCGCAGCGGGTCCGGCATCCTGCCGGGCAGGCGATCCGGCATCCGGTTCGGCATCCGGCCGCGCATCCGGTCCGGCACCCGGCCGAGCCTCCGGTCCTGCCGCGGCCTCGGCGAACTCGTTGAGACGGTGGACCAGCCGCATGAGCTCCCCGCGCAGGGTGTCGGCGGGCAGTCTGCGCAGGGCCTCCAGGACGGGCCCGATCCGGTGCCGAGGTACGGGATCGGGCCCGGCGGGCCGGTGGACGAGGGAGTCGAGGGCGGTCGGGACGTCCAGGTGGCCGGCCTGGATCCAGTCGGACAGTTCCTCGTGGGCGAAGCGGTAGCCGGGTCCGGCGGGCACCAGCAGCCCCTCGGTGAGCACGGCGGAGGCCCATCCGGTGCGCCACGGGAACAGTTCCTCGAAGGAGGCCCGGTCGAGCGCGCCCTGCCCGTGTCCCAGACAGCGCCGGGCAGCCTCGTGGACCCGGCCGGCCACGCGTGCCGCGAGCCGCCTGACCCCGGGGCCGTGCACCTGGGCGGCTCCGGCCCGGGCGGCGGCGATACGGACGGCGGCGCGCAGGCACATCAGGTCCAGGTGGGCGTCGAAGACCTCGTCGCGGCCGGGGCGCCCGGCCGTGACCTCGGCGGCGCGGATCCCCGCGAGGAGGCCCAGGGTGAGCGGGTGCCGGCCGTCGGGCTCCCGGACGGCGCCCTCGGGAATGCCGAGCCGCGCCCGGGCGGTCGCCGCCTCGGCGGGGGTGAGGTCGCCGAGCGGGAGGGCCGGTGGCATCCGCCGGGCCGGGCGGGCGGGGGCGTACAGCACCTCGGGCGGGCAGAGGGCGCCGGCCCGTTCCCAGTGCTCGGGCCGGGCGGCGACCGCCAGCCGGGCCGCCGAGACCAGCGCCCGCTTCACCGCGTCGGCCAGCGAAGCGTCCCCGCCGCGCAGGTCCGCGCCGCGCAGCCACACGGTCGGGGCGGGACGGGTCCCGCGGGCCCGGCGTACGGCCAGCGCCGCCAGTGCCGTGGTGCGGCCCGTGCCCGGGGCTCCCACCAGGCCGAGGACGAGGCGGTCCCCCGCCGTGAAGGCCTCCAGTTCGGCTGCGGTCCCCGGTCGCTCCACGGGTTCCCGGCCGGGGACGGCCGGGGGCAGGGATGCACCGAGGGTGGCCCGGGTCAGTTCGAGTACTCCGGCGAGGTTCAGGTCCGGCCCGTACGCCGGGACGGTCGCGGCGTTGCGTTCCAGCAGCGCGGCCAGCGGGCCGGCCGGGTCGGCTCCGGCCGCCGCCCGCAGTGTCACCGCGAAGCCGCCGGAGCGGTGTTCCGCGCGCAGAGCGGTGCCCAGTACCCCGAGCACCGCTCCGGTCTCCGCGTCGAGGACCGGACCCCCGCAGGCCTCCCCGCCCAGGCTCAGCGCGTCCCGCCCGTCCGTTCCGATCGCCAGCTCGACCGCCGAGCTCGCGGGCACGGCGTGCAGCCGGTCGGCCGCCGGGTAGGTGACCTCCGCGCCCCCCAGCACCCGCGCCTGCCGCCATCCGCGGGCGGGCAGCCGCACGTACGTCCCGGGAGCGATCGCCTCGCGCGTCGCCACCGGAAGCGGCCGCACCCCGAGTCCGTCGGTCCGTACGAGGGCCAGCGCGAGCCCCGGCAGCGCGGTCACGTCGCCGGCCTGGGCCAGCCACGTCCGCCCGGCCGGGCCGGGCCCGTGGAGCACCACCTGGCTCAGGCCGTCGACGGCCTCGTGACTGGTGACCACCGTCCCGCGGTCGTCGGCGACGAATCCGCTGCCGCGCGCCCGCCCGGCGAAATCGCAGATTGTGACGAGCTCCGTCATGGCCGCACCACTCCCCCGCAACGCCCCGTGCTCACGACGGTAGGCAGGTGAAGATCAGCACGAAAAGCATGCGAGGCGAACGCGCCCCCTAACGCTCCCTCCATTCACTCCGAGCGCCTGCTCGGACGGGTGAATACGAGGGTCCGGGTGGATAGAGACCTACCCGAGGGGGGTCGTGGAGCGGTGAGCGGCAGTGCATGTGCGCTCACCGCTCCACGTCAACGGACTCCGGAGCCACGACACCGGCCGGACGGGGCACCGGCCGGACGGCACCGGAAGGCGCCGGGTCAGACGAAGACCGCGAGGGACTTCGCCTTGCCGCCCTTGCTCTCCACGAGCCCGAGCAGGTTCCCCTGCGGCCCGAAGACCGCGACGGTCTGGCCGGCCCGGTACTCCTCCGGCATGTCGATCCGGACGCCATTGGCGAGCAGCGAGGCCCGCCGGGCGTCCAGGTCCCAGCGCGGGAAGGCCGCGGCCGCCGCCTCGCCGATCGGCATGACGGTCAGCTCCTCCTGGAGCTGGTCCAGGGTGCGCGCCCGGTCGATCTTGTACGGCCCCACCCGGGTGCGCCGCAGCGCGGTCAGGTGACCGCCGACGCCCAGGTCGGCGCCCAGGTCACGGGCCAGCGCGCGGATGTAGGTACCGCTGGAGCAGACGACGGAGACGACGAGGTCGACGACCTTCGTGCCGTCCTCGGCCTCCGCGTCCCGCATGTCGTACACGTGGAACGAGGAGACGGTCACCGGCCGGGCCGGGATCTCGAAGTCCTCGCCGTCGCGAGCGCGCTTGTAGGAGCGCACGCCCTTGATCTTGATGGCGCTGACCTTGGACGGGATCTGCATGATCTCGCCGGTCAGCTTGGCGATGCCCGCGTCCACGGCCTCCCGGGTGACCCGGGCGGCGTCCGTGGAGGAGGTGATCTCGCCTTCGGCGTCGTCCGTCAGGGTGTTCTGGCCCAGCCGGATCGTGCCGAGGTACTCCTTCTCCGTGAGCGCGAGGTGGCCGAGGAGCTTGGTGGCCTTCTCGACGCCCAGGACCAGCACGCCCGTCGCCATCGGGTCCAGCGTGCCGGCGTGGCCCACGCGGCGGGTCTTGGCGATCCCGCGCATCTTGGCGACCACGTCGTGCGAAGTGAAGCCGGACGGCTTGTCGACGATGACAAGGCCGTCCGGAGTCTTCCCTGCGTTGCTGCTCATTCCGCTGCTGCGTCCTCGTCGTCCTCGTCGCCCGGCTTCTTGTACGGGTCGGCGTCGCCGGCGTACTTCGCGCCGGAGGACACCTCGCGCACCTGGGCGTCGGAGGCGCGCGCCTTGTCGAGGAGGTCCTCGATGGTCTTGGCGTTCTCCGGGAGGGCGTCCGCGACGAAGGTCAGGGTGGGCGTGAACTTGGTGCCCGCCGCCCGGCCGACCGCGGAGCGCAGTACGCCCTTGGCGCTTTCCAGGCCCGCTGCCGCGCTGGCCCGGTCCTCGTCGTCGCCGTAGACCGTGTAGAAGACCGTGGCCTCCCGCAGGTCGCCGGTGACCCGGGTGTCCGTGATGGTCACGTGCGTGCCGAGGCGAGGGTCCTTGACACCGCGCTGCAGCTTCTCGGCCACCACCTCCCGGATGAGGTCCGCCAGCTTCTTCGCCCGCGCATTGTCGGCCACTGGTCCGTCTCCTTCTTATGTCTTGCTATCAGTCTTCATCACCGTGGAGGCGCCGTCGTACGGACAGCAGCTCCACTTCCGGACGTGCCGCGACCAGCCGCTCGCAGCGGTCCAGTACATCCGAGAGGAACCCCGTGTCCCCGCTCACCAGAGCGACCCCTATACGGGCCCTGCGGTGCAGGTCCTGGTCGCCCACTTCAGCCGCGCTCACGGAGAACTTGCGTTGGAGCTCGGCCACGATGGGCCGGACGACGGAGCGTTTCTCCTTCAGCGAGTGGACGTCGCCGAGGAGCAGATCGAAGGACAGAGTCCCCACGTACATGCAGTTCCGGATATCCCGCCGGTGCGGGTTCGGTGGCCTGCCGGCCGTCGCTCGGCAGGGTCACCAGAACCGTACACGCAACGGCCGGGGCCGATCGACGGATATTCCGCCGACCGGCCCCGGTATTACGAGTTACGACACGGTGCGAACCGCCTCGCGCTTACGCGCGGGGCTTCTCGCGCATCTCGTACGTCGCGATGACGTCGTCGATCTTGATGTCGTTGTAGCTGCCGAGGTTGATACCGCCCTCGAAGCCTTCGCGGATCTCGGTGACGTCGTCCTTGAAGCGGCGCAGACCGGAGATGGTGAGGTTCTCGGCGATGACCTTGCCATCGCGCAGGAGCCGCGCCTTGGTGTTGCGCTTGACCTCGCCGGACCGGATGAGGACACCGGCGATGTTGCCCAGCTTGGACGAGCGGAAGATCTCGCGGACCTCCGCCGTACCGAGCTCGACCTCTTCGTACTCCGGCTTGAGGAGACCCTTCAGGGCCGCCTCGATCTCCTCGATGGCCTGGTAGATCACCGAGTAGTAGCGGACGTCGACGCCCTCGCGGTCCGCCATCTGCGCGGCACGGCCGGCCGCACGGACGTTGTAACCGATGACGATGGCGTCGGAGCCCATCGCCAGCGAGATGTCGGACTCGGTGACCGCACCCACACCGCGGTGCAGGACGCGGATGTCGACCTCTTCACCGACGTCGAGCTGGAGCAGCGAGGACTCGAGAGCCTCGACCGCACCGGACGCGTCGCCCTTGATGATGAGGTTGAGTTCCTGGACCAGACCGGCCTTGAGGACCGAGTCGAGGTCTTCCAGGGACACCCGGCGGACACGCTTGGCGAAGTTGGCGTTGCGCTCACGCGCAGCACGCTTCTCGGCGATCTGACGGGCCGTACGGTCCTCGTCGACGACGAGGAAGTTGTCGCCGGCGCCGGGGACGTTGGTGAGACCCAGGACCAGGACGGGGGTCGACGGACCCGCTTCCTCGACGTTGTTGCCCTTGTCGTCGAGCATGGCGCGCACTCGGCCGTAGGCGTCGCCCACGACCATCGTGTCGCCGACGCGGAGGGTACCGCGCTGGACGAGGACGGTGGCGACGGCACCGCGGCCGCGGTCGAGGTGGGACTCGATCGCAATACCCTGAGCGTCCTGCTCCGGGTTGGCGCGGAGGTCGAGCGAGGCGTCGGCGGTGAGGACGACGGCCTCGAGCAGGGAGTCGATGTGCAGACCCTGCTTGGCGGAGATGTCGACGAACATCGTGTCGCCGCCGTACTCCTCGGCGACCAGACCGAACTCGGTGAGCTGACCGCGCACCTTGACCGGGTCGGCACCCTCGACGTCGATCTTGTTGACCGCGACGACGATCGGGACGCCGGCGGCCTTGGCGTGGTTGAGCGCCTCGATCGTCTGCGGCATGACGCCGTCGTTGGCCGCGACCACGAGGATCGCGATGTCGGTCGACTTGGCACCGCGGGCACGCATGGCGGTGAACGCCTCGTGACCCGGGGTGTCGATGAAGGTGATCTTGCGCTCTTCACCGTTGACCTCGGTACCGACCTGGTAGGCACCGATGTGCTGGGTGATGCCGCCGGCCTCGCCCGCAACGACGTTCGTCTTGCGGATGGCGTCGAGCAGTCGGGTCTTACCGTGGTCGACGTGACCCATGACGGTCACGACCGGCGGACGCGGCATGAGGTATTCCTCGCCGCCCTCGTCCTCGCCGAACTCGATGTCGAAGCCCTCGAGGAGCTCGCGGTCCTCTTCCTCCGGGCTGACGATCTGGACGACGTAGTTCATCTCGCCGGCCAGCATCTCGAGCGTCTCGTCGGAGACGGACTGCGTGGCAGTGACCATCTCGCCGAGGTTCATCATCACGGCGACGAGCGACGCCGGGTTGGCGTTGATCTTCTCCGCGAAGTCGGTGAGGGACGCACCGCGCGACAGGCGAACGGTCTCGCCGCCGCCGCGGGGCAGCATCACGCCGCCGACGGACGGGGCCTGCATGGCCTCGTACTCCTGGCGCCTCTGACGCTTCGACTTGCGGCCACGACGGGCCGGACCGCCGGGACGGCCGAAGGCACCCTGCGTGCCACCACGGGCACCGGGACCACCGGGACGCCCGCCGAAGCCGGGACGACCGCCGCCACCGGCACCGGCCGGACCGCCGCCGAAGCCGCCGCCACCGGGACGGGGACCGCCGAAGCCGCCGCCGCCACCGGGACGCGAGCCCGGACCGGCCGGACGGCCGGCGAAGCCGCCGCCCGCGGGACGACCGGCGCCACCGGGACGACCCGCGCCGCCCGCACCGGGGCCACGGCCACCGGGGCCGCCACCGGGACGGGGACCGGGACCACCGGCAGCGGGACGCTGCGGCATCATGCCCGGGTTCGGACGGTTACCACCGGGAGCACCACCCGGACGCGGGGCGCCGCCCTGCGGACGGGGCATGCCACCGGGGGTCGGGCGACCGGCGCCCTGGCCCTGCGGACGCGGAGCGCCGCCGGGACCGCCCTGCGGGCGGGGAGCACCCTGACCGCCACCGGCGCCGGGGGCACCGGGACGGGGCGCGCCGGCCGGACGGGGCGCCTGCGGGCGCGCCATACCGGTGGAGCCACCAGAGGTGAAGGGGTTGTTGCCCGGACGGGGACCGGCCGGACGGGCGCCCTGCGGACGCGGGGCCGCGCCACCGGGGCGCGGGGCCTGGGCACCGGGAGCGGTGCCGGCCGGACGCGGGGCGCCGGGACGGGCGCCGGCCTGGCCACCCTGGGCCGCCGGACGCTGCTGCGCCGGACGGGGGCCGGGAGCCGCGGCGGGACGCTCGGTGCGCGCCGGGGCGGCCGGAGCCGCCGGAGGCGCGGAGAACTCGGTCGCCACGGGCGCCGCCGGAGCGGGCTTCGGGGCGGCCGGAGCCTTCGGGCCGGGACGCGGGCCGGATGCGGCCGGAGTCACCGGGGCGCTGACGGCCGGAGCCTCGGCAGCGGCGGGCTTGGGAGCCACCGGTGCGCCGGGCTTCGGGGCAGCAGGACGTGCCGCAGCGGCCGGGGAGGGCGCTGCGGGCTTGGCGGGCGCGGCCTTGCGGGGCGCGCCGGGCTTCGCAGCGGACTTGCCGGCGTTGCCGCCGGGCCCCTGCAGTGCGTCAGTCAACTTGCGTACAACCGGCGCCTCGATCGTCGAGGACGCCGAACGGACGAATTCACCGAGTTCTTGGAGCTTGGCCATGACGACCTTGCTCTCCACCCCGAACTCCTTGGCGAGTTCGTATACCCGGACCTTAGCCACTTCGCTCCTTTTAGGTCCGGGTTACGCCGGACCGTTGCTACTTCATGGGCGTACTCATCGCGTACTCATCGAGTGCTCATCGCAATCTCGACCTACTTCCAACTCGCGAGGTACCTGACCGCACGGGGTATCCGTGCCGTTCTACGTCTTACGGTGTCGCCTCGGCCTGAACGGCCAGGACTTTGCGCAGTTCCGTCGTGTCGAGCGCTCCGGCGGACCGGAGGGCCCGGGGGAACGCCCGGCGGCGGACCGCCTGGTCGAGGCAGACCACGGCAGGGTGCACATATGCACCCCGGCCGGGCAGCGTACCGCGTGGATCGGGGACGCATTCGTCCTCGATCGCCACGATGCGCAGCAGATCGCTCTTGGCCGCTCGCTCCCGACACCCCACACAGGTTCGTTCGGGGCATGCGCGGGCTTGCGTCCGGCCAGACACGCCTAAGTCTACCTCCCCGCACCGACCCTCCCCCGACAAGTTCCGGGCGAAAATCGAACGGCTGTTGTGTTGTGGTGATCCACGGGGCCGGTGTAAGGCCCCTCGTGGTCCCTGTCTACCGCCCGGGCAGCCCCGGGCGGTACCGGTTTATTCCCCGTCGCCGTCCGAAGGCTGCTCGGTGTCGGGACGGATGTCGATGCGCCATCCGGTGAGCCGCGCGGCGAGGCGGGCGTTCTGGCCCTCCTTGCCGATGGCCAGCGACAGCTGGTAGTCGGGCACGGTCACCCGGGCGGAACGGGTGTCCCAGTCGACGACCTCGACCTGGCTCACCCGGGCGGGTGACAGCGCGTTCGCGACCATCTCCGCCGGGTCGTCCGACCAGTCGACGATGTCGATCTTCTCGCCGTGCAGCTCTGCCATCACGTTGCGCACGCGGCTGCCCATCGGGCCGATGCAGGCGCCCTTCGGGTTGAGGCCCGAGCGGGTGGACCGTACGGCGATCTTGGTGCGGTGACCGGCCTCACGGGCGATCGCGGAGATCTCGACGCTGCCGTCGGCGATCTCCGGGACCTCCAGCTGGAAGAGCTTCTTCACGAGGTTGGGGTGCGTGCGCGACAGGGTCACGGAGGGACCCCGGACGCCCTTCGCCACGCGCACGACGTACGCCTTCAGGCGCAGACCGTGCGTGTACTCCTCACCGGGGACCTGCTCCTGCACGGGCAGGATGGCCTCCAGCTTGCCGATGTCGACGAGGACGTTCTTGGGGTCCTTGCCCTGCTGGACGACGCCGGTGATGACGTCGCCCTCACGGCCGGCGAACTCACCGAAGGTCAGGTCGTCCTCGGCGTCGCGCAGACGCTGCAGGATCACCTGCTTGGCGGTCGTCGCGGCGATCCGGCCGAAGTCCGACGGGGTGTCGTCGAACTCCTTGGGCTCCTGGCCCTCTTCGAGGTCCCTCGGGTCTTCCGTCGCCCACACGACCACGTGACCGTTGGTGCGGTCCAGCACGACGCGTGCGCGGCGGAAGCTCCCCTCGGTCCGGTGGTACGCGATGAGGAGGGCCGACTCGATCGCCTCGACGAGCAGGTCGAAGGAGATCTCCTTCTCCCGGACCAGACCCCGCAGGGCACTCATGTCGATGTCCACGACTACGCCTCCTCTTCCTTCTTGTCCTTGCGGCTGAACTCGATCTCGACACGCGCCTTGGCGATGTCGGTGAAAGCAATACGGCGGGCGGTCGCCTTGCGGCCCTTCACACCCGGGACTTCGAGGTCCAGTCCCTCGTCGTCGAGGTCGAGGATGCGGGCGATCAGTTCCCCGCCCTCGGTCAACTGGAACTTCACGAGACGGCCGGTCGCCCGTACGTAGTGACGGTGCTCGGTCAGCGGGCGGTCTGCGCCCGGCGAGCTCACCTCGAGGACGTACTCGTCCTCGCCCATCACGTCGGTCTCGTCGAGCAGGTCGGAGACCTCGCGACTCAGCTCGGCACACGCGTCCAGCTCCACGCCCTCGTCGGAGTCCACGATGATGCGCAGCATCCGGCGCTTACCCGCCCGGGACGTCTCGATCTCTTCGAGGTCCAGGCCCTTGGCGGCGACGAGCGGCTCCAGCAATCCGCGCAGCCTGTCGCTCTGGGTGGTGCTCATCCGGGTGACTCCTCGGCCGCGTGTGCTGTTGTGGTTTCCGTCGTGCGTCAGGTCAAAGGGTATCCGGTCGCGGAGGGTGTTGCCGTCCGCCCTGTGGACGGGGCCCCGGGTACCGTGATCACACCCTGCCCCGCCATCACCCCCGAGGACGTCGCCCGTGCCCTGGACTCCGCCATCGAGACCCTCGCGCAGGAGCCTGCTCGTCGGAGGCGCCGGCGCGGCCGGCGCCGCGCTGCTCAGCGGGTGCTCCGGCACCGGTTCGCCCGGCACCGATGCCGGGATTTCACTCGAACAGCGGATGCGGGAAGCGGCTGTTCGTGACAGTGCGCGACTGCTGGAACGTTACGACGCCACCGGCGCCGCCCATCCCGCCCTCGCGGAGCGGCTCGCCCCGCTGCGCACCGCGGTCGCCGCGCACGCCGCGGCGCTGGCCCCCGTATCCGCGGGCTCGCCGTCGCCGGCCGTCTCCTCGTCCCCGTCCGGCGGTACGGGGGCGGCCGCTCCCGCGCCGGGCGGCGAGCCGGTGCCGCCGAACCCCGCCGAGGCCCTGACCGCCCTGGCGGACGCGGAACGCAGCCTGTCGGAGGCCCGGACCATCGACCTGGCAGGGGCGCCGGGGGAACTGGCCCGGCTGCTGGCCTCGGTGGCCGCCTGCGGCGCCGTACACGCGTACCTGCTGACCTCGACCCCCGGAGCCACGTCGTGACCCCCGAACCCTCCCCCGCCGGCCGGGCCCTGGAGGCGGCGCAGGCCGCACTGGCCGCCGAGCACGCGGCCGCGTACGGCTACGGGGTGATCGGCGCCCGGACCACCGGGGGCCGCTCGACGGAGGCCCGCGAGGCGTACGGCGGCCACCTCGCGCGGCGCGACGCCCTCGCCCGGACCGTGCGGGAGCTGGGCGGCGCGCCCCGCCCCGCGGAGGCGGCGTACGCCCTGCCGTTCGAGGTGCGCACCCCCGCCGACGCCGAACGGCTGGCCGCCGACATCGAGGACCGGGTGGCGGGCGCGTACTCCGACCTGGTGCGGGCGGCGGAGGGCCCGCTGCGCCGCATGGCGGCCGACGCGCTGAGCGCGGCGGCCGTCCGCGCGGCACGCTGGCGTGGTGTCGGCGTAGCCTTCCCTGGGCTCACGGAAAAGCGCTGAAGTGGCACAACGGGCCCAGCACAGCTGAAAGGGACCACGCACGCATGGCTTTCGAACCGCCGCAGCGGCTTGTACGGGCGCTCGGCGAGATGCCGGAATCGGCGCAGGACGCGGACTGGCTGCGGCAGTTGCCCCGGCTCACCGAGGCCGCGCTGGAACGGCGTGGGGTACAGCCCCAACGGGTGCAGGCTCCCGGCGGCCGCAGCAGCCTGGTCGTCCTCGTCCGGTACGCCGACGGGACCCCGGCCGCCCTGAAACTGGCGCCCCCGCACGCCCGGCCCGACCGGGAGCTGGCCGCGCTGGCGCACTGGGGCGGTTTCGGGGCCGTACGGGTCCTCGACTCCCGGCACCACGAGGAGGACGGGGCGCTGCTGCTGGAGCGGCTGCACCCGGAGGTCTCGCTGCGGTCGCTGCCGGAGGCCAAGGCGCTGCTGGAGGCCAGCGGCACGCTGCGCAGGCTGTGGGTGGCGCCGCCCGCCGGGCACTTCTGGGAGACGGTGGCGGAGCGGTCGGAGCAGCAGTCGGTGGCGCTGCGGGCGGCCCCGGCGGAGATCAAGGCGCTGGCCGACTCGGCGCTGGCGATGCGCGACGAGCTGGTCGCGGCCCCGCCGGAGGAACTGCTGCTGCACGGGAACTTCCGGCAGGGCAAGGTCCTCGGCGGCGAGCGCGCCCCGTGGCTGACGGTGGGCCCCGACCCGCTGGTCGGCGAGCGCGCGTACGACCTGGCGCGGCTGGTCCGGGACCGGCTGGAAGACCAGATGGCCACCTCGGCGGGGCCGGCGGGCGCCCGGCGCCGGGTGAACAAACTGGCCGACGTCCTGGAGGTGGACCGGGACCGGCTGCGGGGCTGGTCGGTGTTCCGCGCGGTGGAGTCGGGGAACCGGGCGCTGGCCGCCGGGCGCCGCCGGGACGCGGAGCTGCTGCTGGAGTTCGCGGCCTGGCTGTAGGGCATACCGTTTAGTAGAGACAGGTACGTCCGGCAGGGGGCCGTCATGGTCGAAGAACTGCTGACAGCGGCGATCGCCGCCGGTGTGGGCGTCGCGGTCTACATGGGCGCCGCGGCCCGGGTGGTGAAGCAGTACGAGCGGGGCCTGGTCTTCCGCTTCGGCAGGCTGCGCGACGAGATACGGCCGCCCGGCTTCGCGATGATCGTTCCCGTGATCGACCGGATCCACAAGGTGAACATGCAGATCGTGACGCTGCCGGTGCCGGCTCAGGAGGGCATCACGCGGGACAACGTCACGGTGCGGGTGGACGCGGTCGTGTACTTCAAGGTCGTCGACCCGGCGAACGCGATCGTGGAGGTGGAGGACTACCGCTTCGCCGTCTCACAGATGGCGCAGACCTCGCTCAGGTCGATCATCGGCAAGTCGGACCTGGACGATCTGCTGTCCAACCGGGAGATGCTCAACCAGGGCCTGGAACTGATGATCGACAGTCCGGCGGTGGGCTGGGGCGTGCAGATCGACCGGGTCGAGATCAAGGACGTGTCCCTGCCGGAGACGATGAAGCGGTCGATGGCCCGGCAGGCGGAGGCGGACCGGGAGCGGCGGGCCCGTGTGATCAACGCGGACGCGGAGCTCCAGGCATCGCACAAGCTGGCCGAGGCAGCGGAGGTCATGTCGGAGCAGCCGGCGGCGCTGCAGCTGCGCCTGCTGCAGACGGTGGTGGCCGTGGCCGCCGAGAAGAACTCGACGCTGGTCCTGCCGTTCCCGGTGGAACTGCTGCGCTTCCTGGAACGCGCGGCTCCGGCGCCGGCCACGGGCGAAGCCCCGCCCCCGGCCGTCTCCGGCCCCCCGCCGGGCCCTCCGGCCGAGGCCGTGCCGGGTCCCGCGCCGGACGCTCCCGCCCCTGCGGCGGCCCCGGAACCGAGCCTGTCCGAAGCCCCGGCTTCCGCCTCCGCCGCGACGCCGGAACCGAGCCTGTCCGAAGCCCCGAGCCTGTCCGAAGCCCCGTCCCCGGACGACGCCTCGCCCCCCGGGGCGGCAACCGGCCCGGTCGACGGCCCGTCGCAGAGCGACGCCGCGGCCTCCCGGCCGGTGACCGGCCCGGCCCCGGGCCTGTCTCTGAACGGTTCGCCGGCGCCCCCGGGGGACGCCACGGCGCCCCGGGCGGTAACCGGCCCGGGCGGCGGCCTGTCCCTGGACGGTGCGCCGCCGCCCCCGGCGGGCCTGGACGAACCGTGCGGCTAGGCGGCGGCCGCTGCGCGGAGCCTTCCCCCACCCCGCCCCTTCACGAACCGGGCTCCGCCCGGACCCGCGCCTCATACGCCGGCGAGGCTGGATTCGGCTGATGCCCGGCGTTTGAGGCGCGGGGCCGGGGCGGAGCCCCAGGGGTGGGCCGGGGTTACGTCAGGCGGGCCAAGGCTTCGGGGAGGGGGAGTTCCTCGCGGGTGCCCGTGGCGCGGTGCTGGAGTTCGACCACCGACTCCGCCGAGCGACGGCCCGCGACCAGGATCCACGGGACGCCGATCAGCTCGGCGTCCGTGAGCTTCACGCCCGGGGAAAGGCCCGGGCGGTCGTCCAGCAGGACGCGCAGACCCGCGGAGGCCAGCGCCTCCGCCGCCTGCTCGGCCAGCGCCAGCGGCCCGGCCTTGCCCGCCGCCACCACGTGGACATCGGCCGGGGCCACGGCCGCCGGCCAGCACAGCCCGCGCTCGTCCGCCGTCTGCTCGGCCAGCGCGGCCACCGCGCGGGAAACCCCGATGCCGTACGAGCCCATCGTGACCCGCACCGGCTTGCCCTCACGGCCCAGCACGTCCAGCCCGAACGCGTCCGCGTACTTGCGGCCCAGCTGGAAGATGTGGCCGATCTCGATCGCCCGGTCGAGCCGGAGACCGGCACCACAGTTCGGGCAGGGGTCGCCCGCTTGCACGACGACCACGTCCAGGTACTGGTCCACCTCGAAGTCCCGGCCGCAGACCACGTTGCGCGCGTGGGTGTCGGCCCGGTTGGCCCCGGTGACCCAGGCCGTGCCCGGCGCCACCCGCGGGTCGGCCAGGTAGCGGACCTTGTCCAGGCCCTGCGGGCCCACGTAGCCGCGTACGAGGTCGGGCCGGTCCACGAAGTCCTCGGCCGTCACCAGCTCCACCACCGCCGGGGCCAGGTGTTCGCCGAGCTTGCCGAGGTCCACCTCGCGGTCTCCGGGCACGCCGACCGCCACGATCTCGCCGTCGATCTTCACCAGGAGGTTCTTCAGGGTCGCCGAGGCGGGCACCTCCAGCTGCGCGGCCAGGGTCTCGATGGTCGGGGTGTCCGGGGTGTCCACCTCCTCCAGCGCCGGGTGCTGCGCGGACACCGGGGCGAGGGGGAAGGTGACGGCCTCGGTGTTGGCGGCGTAGTCGCAGGACGGGCAGTCCACGAAGGTGTCCTCGCCCGCCTCCGCCGGGGCCAGGAACTCCTCGGACGCCGAACCGCCCATCGCCCCCGACACCGCCGATACGATCCGGTGGTCCAGGCCGAGGCGCGTGAAGATGCGCTGGTACGCGGCGCGGTGGAGGGCGTACGACTCCGCCAGACCCTCGTCGGAGACGTCGAAGGAGTACGAGTCCTTCATCTGGAACTCGCGCCCGCGCAGCACCCCGGACCGGGGCCGCGCCTCGTCGCGGTACTTGGTCTGGATCTGGTACAGCATGACCGGCAGGTCCTTGTACGAGGTGCACTGGTCCTTCACCACCAGGGTGAAGATCTCCTCGTGGGTCGGGCCGAGCAGGTAGTCCGCGCCCTTGCGGTCCTTGAGCCGGAACAGCAGGTCCCCGTACTCCGACCAGCGCCCGCTGACCTCGTACGGCTCCTTCGGCAGCAGCGCCGGGAGCAGCACCTCCTGCGCCCCGATCGCGTCCATCTCCTCGCGGACGACGCGCGAGACGTTGTCCAGGACCCGCTTGCCGAGCGGCAGCCACGTCCACACCCCGGCCGAGCTGCGCCGGACGTATCCGGCGCGGACCAGCATCCGGTGGCTGAGGGTTTCCGCGTCGGCCGGGTCCTCGCGGAGGGTCTTGGCCATGAGGCGGGACATGCGCTGCACGTGTTGCGTAGACATGCCCGGAGGTTACCGGCGGCCGTGCTGGCGGCGGAAACCGGATTCCGGCAGCGGTTCCTCAGGGCCTCAGCAGGGGCAGCGCGGCGCCCATGACGGCGTACGGGAGGCTCGCGCTCGGGAAGTGGACCTGGCGGGCGAGGTCCTTGTAGCCGAGGGCCCGGTAGAGCCCGCGGGCGGGGCTGTCGGTGTCGATGGCGGAGAGGATCGAGCGCGGCTCGGCGGCGCTGTCGGTGATGCCGGTGATCAGCGCGCGGCCGACGCCGTGGCCCTGGAATCCGGGGTGGACGTGCAGCTCGGTGATCACGAAGGAGTCGTCGAGCCAGTCGTCGTGGCCGCCGGCCCGGAGGTAGGGCTCTACGACCGTGGACCACCAGTGCGTCCGGTCGTTCGGCATGCCGTAGACGAAGCCGGTGAGCGCGCCGTCCTCGGCGAAGGCCCCGAGGGCGCGGGCGCCGCGGCAGGCCATGTGGCGCTGGACGATGTAGCGCCGGATGCCGACCTCCTCCTCGCTGAGGCCGAAGGCGACGGCCTGCACGCGCAGGGCCTCGTCCACGCGGGCGGCGAGGTCGAGGGGGCCGATGCGGAGTCCGGAAGGCAGCATGCGGCGACCTTACTGCGCGGTAGGGGCGTGCCGGTATGCCGTTGACAAGGTCGGGTACGGATTCAGAACAGCACGCTCGTGAAGGCGCCGACCTCGCGGAAGCCGACCCGGCGGTACGAGGCCCGGGCGGCGGCGTTGAAGTCGTTGACGTAGAGGCTGACCACGGGTGCCACGTCCCGCAGCGCGTGGGCGACGACGGCGGCCATCCCGGTCTCCGAGTGGCCGCGGCCGCGGAACTCGGGGTCCACCCACACGCCCTGGATCTGGCAGGCGCGGGAGGTGGCGGCACCGATCTCCGCCTTGAAGACGATCCTGCCGTCCTCGACACGGGCGAAGGAACGGCCGCTGCCGACGAGTTCGGCGACCCTGGCCTGGTAGAGCAGCCCGCCGTCGCCGGCCATCGGCGAGATGCCGACCTCCTCGGTGAACATGGCCACGCAGGCGGGCATGATCAGGTCCATCTCGTCCTTGCGGACCCGGCGGACCAGCGGGTCGGCCTCGACCGTGGTGGACGGGGACTCGATGACCATGAGGGGCTGGTGGGAGCGCACGTCGCGGGCCGGTCCCCAGCTGGGCTCCAGGAGCCGCCACAGCAGCCGGGTGGCCTCGGAGGGGCCGACGATGGACGAGCAGCGGCGGCCCGTGCGGCGGGCTCGGTCGGCGAAGGCGCGCACGGCGTCGGGTCCGGCGCAGACGGGGACCAGGTTCGCGCCGGCGTAGCAGAGGGAGCGGAGCTCGCCGTCGGCGTACCAGCCCCACATCTCGCCGCCGAGCCGCCAGGGGTCGAGTCCGGCGACCTGGACCCGGGAGGTGACGAAGGCGTTCTCGACCGGCTCGCGTCCGAGGACTTCGAGGGCGGCGTCGAGATCACTGGGCTCAAGGACCCGGGTGGTGGTCTGCGTCAACACTGGGGCCTCACCGTGCAAGTCTGCTGATCTCCGCACTGTACCCGCCGCGACCGGAGGATGCCCGGTCCCCCAGGTCACGAAAAAGCCCCGTCCCCGGCCCGCGAGCTGCGGGAACGGGGCCGGGGGCGGAATTTCGCGGGCGTCAGACGCCGATGGCGACCGTCGGCTCGCCCGACATCACGCCGTCCTTCTCCATCTGCTCGGCGATCTTCATCGCCTCTTCGATGAGGGTCTCCACGATCTTGGACTCGGGGACGGTCTTGATGACCTCGCCCTTCACGAAGATCTGGCCCTTGCCGTTGCCGGAGGCGACGCCGAGGTCGGCCTCGCGGGCCTCGCCGGGGCCGTTGACGACGCAGCCCATGACAGCGACGCGCAGCGGGACCTCCATGCCCTCCAGGCCCGCCGTGACCTCCTCGGCCAGCTTGTAGACGTCCACCTGGGCCCGCCCGCAGGACGGGCAGGAGACGATCTCCAGGCGGCGCGGCTTGAGGTTCAGCGACTCCAGGATCTGGTTGCCGACCTTGACCTCCTCGACCGGCGGGGCGGAGAGGGAGACGCGGATGGTGTCTCCGATGCCCTCGGAGAGCAGCGCACCGAAGGCGACGGCGGACTTGATGGTGCCCTGGAAGGCGGGGCCGGCCTCGGTGACGCCGAGGTGGAGCGGGTAGTCACAGGCGGCGGCCAGCTGGCGGTAGGCGTTGACCATGACGACCGGGTCGTTGTGCTTGACCGAGATCTTGATGTCGCCGAAGCCGTGCTCCTCGAAGAGGGAGGCCTCCCACAGGGCGGACTCGACCAGCGCCTCGGGGGTGGCCTTGCCGTACTTCTTCAGCAGCCGCGCGTCGAGGGAGCCCGCGTTGACGCCGATCCGGATCGGGGTGCCCGCGGCCTTGGCGGCGTACGCGATCTCCTTGACCTTGTCGTCGAACTGCTTGATGTTGCCCGGGTTCACACGGACGGCGGCGCAGCCGGCGTCGATCGCGGCGAACACGTACTTCGGCTGGAAGTGGATGTCCGCGATGACCGGGATCTGCGATTTCTTCGCGATGACGGCGAGGGCGTCGGCGTCGTCCTGGGTCGGGCAGGCCACGCGGACGATGTTGCAGCCGGCGGCGGTCAGCTCGGCGATCTGCTGGAGCGTGGCACCGACGTCGGAGGTCCGGGTCGTGGTCATCGACTGCACCGAGATGGGCGCGTCGCCGCCGACGGCCACCGACCCGACCTGGATCTTGCGGCTGACCCTGCGGTCGGCAAGCTTCGTCGGCACGGCCGGCATTCCGAGAGAGATGGCAGTCATCTGCTGTGCAACCCCAAGGTGTGGATCAAGGTCCCGAGATCGGCGGGCTCCAGGCTTCGAGATTACGCCAAACCCCGCGCGCTCCACGCATCCGAGGGGGTCCGCCACCCGAACGCAGGGAGCCGGGCACGATGCGTGCCCGGCTCCCGGTCCGGTCCTCCACGGCCCTGCGGCCGCTAGGTGATCTTGATCGGGTTCACCACGTCCGCCACCATCACCAGCAGCGTGAAGCAGATGAACAGCCCCGCCACCACGTAGGCGACGGGCATCAGCTTGGCCACGTCGAAGGGGCCGGGGTCGGGGCGCCGGAAGACCCGTGCCACGGCGCGCCGGACCGACTCCCACAGGGCGCCGGCGATGTGCCCGCCGTCGAGCGGGAGCAGCGGCAGCATGTTGAACAGGAACAGCGAGAGGTTGAAGCCGGCCAGCAGGTTGAGGAAGAACACCAGCTGGTGCTGGGCGGGGATGTCGAGGGTGAAGATCTCACCGCTGACCCGCGCGGCGCCGACGACGCCCATCGGACTGTCCTGCTTGCGCTCGGCCCCGTTGAAGGCTGCGTCCCACAGGTCCGGGACCTTGGAGGGCAGGGCGATCAGCGACTCCACGCCGCTCTGCATCATGTCGCCCATGCGGTCGACGGACTGGCCGAAGGACTGCGGGACGTAACCGGAGGCGGGGGCGAAGCCGAGGAAGCCCGCGGTGACGTACTGGTCCTTGACGTAGTTGCCGTGGCCGTCCGTCTTGGCGACCTTGTTCTCGATCAGGTTCGCCTTCAGGTCGATCCGCTGGCCGACCCGCTCGACGGTGATGACGGCGGGGCCGACGGTGGCGCGGATGTCCTTCTGCAGGGCGGACTAATCCTCGACCGGCCGGCCGTTGAAGGCGACGATCTTGTCGCCCGCCTTCAGGCCCGCCGCCTTGGCGGGGGCGGCCGGGTCCCCGGGTGCGCACTTGTCGCGCTTCTCGCTCTGCTGGATGACGCAGTCCGAAACCGTGGCGACCGACGTGGTCTGGGTGTTCAGCCCGAAGGTCATCAGGGTGGTGAGGAAGATCGCCACGGCCAGGACCAGGTTCATGAACGGGCCGGCGAACATCACGATCACGCGCTTCCACGGCTTGCGCGTGTAGAAGAGCCGGCTCTCGTCGCCGGGCTGGAGCTCCTCGTACGCCGCCGAGCGCGCGTCCTCGATCATCGACCGGAACGGCGAGGTCGAGCGGGCGGTGACCTTGCCGTCCTCGCCGGGCGGGAACATCCCGATCATGCGGATGTAGCCGCCCATCGGGATGGCCTTGATCCCGTACTCGGTCTCGCCCTTCCTCCGCGACCAGATGGTCGGCCCGAAGCCCACCATGTACTGCGGCACCCGGATGCCGAACAGCTTGGCGGTGGAGAGGTGCCCCAGCTCGTGCCACGCGATGGAGACCAGCAGGCCGAACGCGAAGATCACGACCCCGAGCACCGTCATCAGTAGTGTCATGCGCCCGCCTCCACGGCGGCCCGAGCCGCCATCTCCCGCGCCCGGGCCCTGGCCCAGGCTTCAGCTTCAAGGACGTCCTGGACCGTCAGGGAAGTTCCCGACTCCGGTGTCCCGTGCTCATCGACCACGGCAGAGACGGTATCCATGATTGCCGTGAACGGCAGCCGACCTGCCAGGAACGCCTCTACGCACTCCTCGTTGGCCGCGTTGAACACGGCGGGGGCGGTGCCGCCGAGGGTGCCCACGTGCCGGGCGAGGCCCACCGAGGGGAAGGCCTCGGTGTCCAGGGGGAAGAACTCCCAGGTGGACGCCTTGGTCCAGTCGAAGGCGGGGGCCGCGTCCGGGACCCGCTGGGGCCAGCCGAGGCCGATCGCGATGGGGCCGCGCATGTCCGGCGGGGTGGCCTGGGCGAGCGTGGAGCCGTCCGTGAACTCGACCATCGAGTGCACGTAGGACTGCGGATGGACCACGACCTCGATGCGGTCGAAGGGGATGTCGTAGAGCAGGTGGGCCTCGATGACCTCCAGCCCCTTGTTGACGAGGGTGGCGCTGTTCACCGTGATCACCGGGCCCATGGCCCAGGTGGGGTGCGCGAGCGCGTCCTTGACGGTGACCCCTGCCAGCTCCTCGCGGGTGCGGCCGCGGAAGGGCCCGCCGGAGGCGGTGACCACGAGCTTGCGCACGTCGGCCCGGGTGCCGGCGGCGAGCGCCTGGAACAGCGCCGCGTGCTCGGAGTCCACGGGGATGATCTGGCCGGGCTTCGCGAGGGCCTTGACCAGCGGGCCGCCGACGATCAGCGACTCCTTGTTGGCCAGGGCCAGGGTCCGGCCCGCCCGCAGGGCGGCGAGGGTGGGCGCGAGGCCGATGGAACCCGTGATGCCGTTGAGGACGGTGTGGCACTCCGAGGCGGCGAGCACGGCCGCCGCGTCGGGGCCGGCCAGGATCTCGGGCAGCGCCTCGGACGCGCCGTACTGGGCGCTCAGCGCCTCTTTCAGGGCCGGTACGACGTCCTCGCGGGCCACGGCCACCGTCCTGACCCGCAGCAGCCGGGCCTGCTCGGCCAGCAGCCCGACCCGCCCGCCGGCGGCGGACAGCGCGGTCACCCGGAACCGGTCCGGGTTGCGCAGGGCGAGGTCGATGGCCTGGGTGCCGATGGACCCGGTGGACCCGAGGATGACGATGTCCCGGGGGCCGGCCGCGGGGTCGAAGAGGAGGTGCGGATCGGCGAGGGGGGCTGGGCGGTCGCTCATGCCCCCATTGTTGCCGGAAGTCAGGAGCGGCCCGACACGGAGCCCCCTTCCGTGACCCGCAGGAGAAGGTGCGGAAGCGTTCCGGCGAAGTCCGGGAGCGTGACGGCGACGCGCCACCAGGCGTCCGGATCGGCGCCGAGGGCCAGCGCGAAGAGCCGGTCCGCCTCGGCCCGGGCGGCGAGCACGGCCTCGGGCCGGTCGTGCCGGTCGGGGTGGTCCACGTCGCCGAGCCAGTGGTCCTCGTCCAGGGCCCAGCAGGCGGGCGCCTTGTGCCGGATCACGTCCTCACCGGTGAGCAGCCCGCGCGCCAGGCAGTCCCGCACCCACCGGATGTCCTCCTCGACGGAGTCCACGGGCACCGCGAGGCTCGCCAGGGCCAGTTCGCGCTCCACGCCCCCGAGGGGCTCGGCGGCCTTCGGAGCGAGGAGGCCGACCGCCGCGACGAGCCCGGGGACGGGTGGTCCGTCGGCCGGCTCGGCCAGGGTCCCGCGGACGGTCCTCGCCACGAGGACCGGCAGGGTGCCGCGGAAGGTGTGGGCATGGCGGAGCAGCTCCGCCCACAGCCGGGGATCGTCGCGCAGGGGCCGCAGCGCCCGTGCGACGGCCGTCCGCATGCCCGCCCGTTCGGGCAGGGTCCAGCGCAGGCCGCTGGAGCCCGGGAGATGCGCGAGCAGCAGGGTCCGGTGCGCGGGGGCGACATGGGCGACGAGCTCGTCGCAGGTGAGCAGCCCCATGCGGACGGCCCGTACGGCGGGCCGGTACCACTGTCGTCCGGACGTGTCCCACCGGTCGGTGTCGAGCAGCTCCTGGCAGACCTTCCGGGGCAGTCCGCCGACCAGCAGCAGGGCCTCGACCACGGTGGGCGGCAGCGGGTCCCGGGCGTGCTCGCGCAGCAGCGCCTCCGGGTCGAGGGGCGTGTGCGGCATCCGCAGCAGGGTGAGGGGGATCCGGACCCGGCGGCCGTGCCGGCGCAGCAGCGCGATCAGCTCGCCGGTGCTGAACGGCCCGGGCCCGACCTCCCGCAGCAGTTCCGGTGACGGGCCGGGGCGGGCCGCGTACCGCGCCGGTCCGGGCAGCCCGGGCAGGGGCCGTCCGACGACGTGGGGGTTGCGGGCGACGAACTGCCGGTCCTCGTCGCTGCCGTGGCGCAGCAGCAGGGTGACGGTCGAGGCCGACAGCCACTCGTCGCGGCACAGGTACTTGCGGGTCGGCGCGTCGAGCCGGCCGATCAGGTCGACGACGACGTGGTCCGGTGCGTGGCGCAGCAGGTGCGCCACGCACCAGGCCAGCCGTCGGCTGTTGCGGTCTTCCGCGGTCGGCATCGCTGTCTCCGCCTTGCCCGTGCTCGTACGCGTACTGGTACTCGTACTCATCCTCGTACGTCTGTCCGACGTCCGGCGATGATCGCAGGTCAGCGGATGGGACGGTGCACGTTTTCCCGAGTCGAGGGGCCGGGGGCTGCGTCGGCGATCCAGGGGCCGTCGCCGGAGGGGTCGATGACGCCGTCCTCCAGCCAGGTGTAGGTGCCGGTCAGGACGCCCTCGACGACCTTGCGGTCGAGGTCGTCGGTGTTGGTCCAGAGGCGGCCGAAGAGCTCCTCGACGCGGATCCGGGACTGCCGGCAGAAGGCGTCGGCGAGCTGGTACGCCTCGCGGCCGTGTTCCCCGGTGGCGCGCAGGTGCTCGGCGCGCACGCACGCCGCGCTCATCGCGAAGAGTTCGGCGCCGATGTCGACGATCCGGCCGAGGAAGCTCTGTTTGGTCTCCATGCGGCCCTGCCACCGCGACATCGCGTAGAAGGTCGAGCGGGCGAGTTTGCGGGCGCCGCGCTCCACATAGCGCAGGTGGGTGGCGAGGTCGGGGTGGCCGGCCGGGTGGAAGGCCCGGTAGGTGCCCGGGACCTGGCCGGCGCCGGTGGCCAGCTGCGGCAGCCAGCGGGCGTAGAACCCGGCGGCACGGGCGCCCGCCTTCGCCTTGTCGCCGAGTGCCTTCTCGGGGTCGATGAGGTCGCCCGCGACCGACAGGTGGGCATCGACGGCCTCGCGGGCGATCAGCAGGTGCATGATCTCGGTCGAGCCCTCGAAGATCCGGTTGATGCGCAGGTCGCGGAGCATCTGCTCGGCGGGGACGGCGCGCTCACCTCGGGCGGCCAGGGACTCGGCGGTCTCGAAGCCGCGGCCGCCGCGGATCTGGACCAGCTCGTCGGCCATCAGGCAGGCCATCTCGGAACCGTAGAGCTTGGCGAGGGCCGCCTCGATGCGGATGTCGTTGCGGTCCTCGTCGGCCATCTGGGAGGCCAGGTCGACCACCGCTTCGAGGGCGAAGGTGGTGGCGGCGATGAAGGAGACCTTGGCGCCGACGGCCTCGTGCTTCGCGACGGGGCGGCCCCACTGCTCGCGTACGCCGGACCACTCACGGGCGATCTTCAGACACCACTTCCCGGCGCCGACGCACATGGCGGGCAGCGACAGCCGGCCGGTGTTGAGGGTGGTCAGCGCGATCTTGAGGCCGGCGCCCTCGGCACCGATGCGCTGGGCCGCGGGAACCCTGACCTGGTGGAAGCGGGTGACTCCGTTCTCCAGGCCGCGCAGGCCCATGAACGCGTTGCGGTGCTCGACGGTGATCCCCGGCGAGTCGGCCTCCACGACGAAGGCGGTGATCCCGCCGCGGTGGTTCTCGCTCTTGGGGACGCGGGCCATGACCACGAGGAGGTCGGCCACGACCCCGTTGGTGGTCCACAGCTTCACGCCGTCGAGGAGGTAGGCGTCCTCGCCGTCCGGGACCGCCGTGGTGGCCAGGCGAGCCGGGTCGGAGCCCACGTCCGGCTCGGTGAGCAGGAAGGCGCTGATGGCGGTGGTGGCGCAGCGCGGCAGGTAGGCGTCCTTCTGTTCCTGCGTGCCGAAGATCTTCAGCGGCTGGGGGACGCCGATGGACTGGTGGGCGGAGAGCAGGGCGCCGATGGCCGGGCTGACGGAGCCGACGAGGGCGAGCGCCTTGTTGTAATAGACCTGGGTGAGGCCGAGGCCGCCGTACTTGGGTTCGATCTTCATGCCGAGGGCGCCGAGCTCTTTCAGCCCGCGCACGGTCTCGTCGGGGATCTTCGCCTCGCGCTCGATGCGCGCGCCGTCGATCTCCGTCTCGCAGAAGGCCCGCAGCCTGGCCAGGAAGGCCTCGCCGCGCCGGACGTCCTCGTCGGCGGGGAGCGGGTGGGGGTGGATCAGGTCCAGCCGCAGCCGGCCGAGGAAGAGCTCCTTGGCGAAGCTGGGCTTGCGCCAGTCCTGTTCCCTGGCCGCTTCCGCGACCTGCCGTGCCTCGCGCTCGGTCACCTTGGGCTGTGCCGGTTGTGTTGCGGACATGAGGGGGCTCACCTCGCCGCCGGAGTCGGGTGGGCACCGGATCACCGGCCGGTGCTACCTGTGAGTCGTACCCCGTTCACGCCCTCGGGAAAAGGGGGACGGCCGGAGCCCCCGCACAGTGGGCTCCGGCCGTCGGCTTTTTGGCCGTACGGGATCAGATGTCGAGGCCGGTCAGGACCAGGACTCGCTCGTACGTGTAGTCGTCCATCGCGTAGCGGACACCCTCGCGGCCGACACCGGACTGCTTGACGCCGCCGTACGGCATCTGGTCGGCGCGGTAGGACGGCGCGTCGCCGACGACCACGCCGCCGACCTCGAGTTCGCGGTGGGCGCGGAACGCGGTCTGGATGTCGCGGGTGAAGACGCCGGTCTGCAGACCGAACTTGGAGTCGTTCACCGCGGCGAAGGCCTCGTCGGTGCCGTCGACCTTCTGCAGCGTCAGCACCGGTCCGAAGACCTCCTCGGTGGCGAGCTTGACGCCGGCCGGGACCTCCGCGAGGACGGTGGGCTCGTACGAGGCACCCTCGCGCTTGCCGCCGGTGAGCAGCTTGGCTCCGGCGGACACGGCCTCGTCGACCCAGGACTCGACGCGCTTGGCGGCGTCCTCGGAGACGAGGGGGCCGACGTCGGTGGCGGAGTCGGACGGGTCACCGGTGACCTGGGCCTGGACCTTCGCGACGACCTTCTCGACGAGGGTGTCGTACACGGAGGCGTCGGCGATCACGCGCTGCACCGAGATGCAGGACTGGCCGGCCTGGTAGTTCGAGAAGGTCGCGATACGGGTCGCGGCCCAGTCGAGGTCGGCCTCGGAGGCCCAGTCGGCGAGGACGACGGCCGCGGCGTTGCCGCCGAGCTCCAGCGTGCAGTGCTTGTGGGGCACCGACTGCTGGATGGCGTAGCCGACGGTGTCGGAGCCGGTGAAGGAGATGACGGGGAGGCGCTCGTCCTTGACCAGGGCGGGCATCTTCTCGTTCGCGACCGGCAGGACCGACCAGGAGCCGGCCGGGAGGTCGGTCTCGGCGAGCAGCTCACCCAGGATCAGCCCGGAGAGGGGCGTGGCCGGGGCGGGCTTGAGGATGATCGGCGCACCGACGGCGATGGCCGGGGCCACCTTGTGGGCGCACAGGTTCAGCGGGAAGTTGAACGGCGCGATGCCGAGGACCGGGCCCTTGACGAAGCGGCGGGTCAGCGCCAGGCGGCCGACGCCACCGGCGTCGGTGTCGAGGCGCTGGGCCTCTCCGCCGTTGAAGCGGCGGGCCTCTTCGGCGGCGAAGCGGAACACGGACACCGCACGGCCGACCTCACCGCGGGCCCACTTGACGGGCTTGCCGTTCTCGGCGGAGATCAGCTGGGCGATCTCCTCCGTGCGCTCGGCGAGCCGCTTGGACACGTGGTCCAGGGCGGCGGCACGCACGTGGGCGGGGGTCGCGGAAAACTCCGCCGTCACGGCGTGCGCCGCGGCCACGGCCTCTTCGACCTGGGCGTCGGTGGGCACGCTGACCGTGCCGACCAGGCGGCCGTCCCACGGGGAGTGGACGCCGAAGCTGTCCTCGCCGGTGGCCTGGCGGCCGGCGAGCCAGAAGGCGTGGGTGGAAGTCATGCGAATCCCGGCCCTTCGAGTGTGTGCGGTGGGTCGTTGTCCCCTCCACGGTAGGACTCGGCCGTGGATTCGGTGTTTAGCCGGGGTGGAGCGGCGGCGCGGCCCGCTTCGCCGGTTTGTCACTGTCGCACCCTGCGGATCCGCTGCTGCGGCTCCGCCCGGACTTCACGCCTCACACGCCGGCGGGGCTGGGAACGGCCCGCTCCCGCCCAGGCGGGAGGGGGCTGGCACTGCGCGCAATGACGCTTGCCCCGCCAGGCGGACGGCGCCAGCCAACTCCAGCCCCGCCGGCGCTTGAGGCGCGGGTCCGGGCGGAGCCCGGGTGACCCCCGCCGAATCCAGCCCCGCCGGCGCTTGAGGCGCGGGTCCGGGCAGAGCCCCGGTGCCCCCGCGCAGCGGCCCGGTCCGGCCCACTCAGGCCCGGCATCCCCCTGCGCAGGCACCGGCCCCGGCCCGGCATCGGCACCCGCTACGACGGCGTCGGAGAGGCCTTCAAGGCCAGCCACAGCTCCATGCGGACGTCCGGGTCGTCCAGGGAGCGGCCGAGGATCTCCTCGACCCGCTTCATCCGGTACCGCAGCGTGTGCCGGTGCACACCGAGATCGGCGGCGGCCGCGTCCCACTGGCCGTGCCGGGAGAGCCAGGCCTGCAACGAGGCCACCAGATCCCCGCGCCCCGTCTCGTCGTGCTCCCGCAGCGCCCGCAGCGTGCCGTCCGCGAAGGCCCGTACGGCGTCGTCGGCCAGCAGTGGCAGGACCGACCCCGCCGCCATTTCCTCGTGCTCCACCATCGGCCGTCCCCGCCGCCGGGCCACGGCCAGGGCTTGGTCGGCCTGTTTCAGGGCCGCCGCCACGGCGCCCGGGCCGGCCGGCGCGGACAGGCCGACGACGAGTTCGTCCGGCTCGGGACCGGCAGCGTCCCGGCCGCGCCGCGCCTCCAGGGCCTCCGCGTGGTCCAGGCACGCCCGTACGGCCGAGCCCCCATCGGCGGCCAGGACGACGAGCCGGCCCTGTTCGGGGACCACGAGCAGCGGCTCGCCGGTGCGGGCGGCCGCCGACTCCACGGTGTCGGCCAGCAGGGCAAGGCCCTCCGGCTGCGCCGTGCCCGGCAGCGCCGGCTCGGCCGCGATCAGCCGGAACGGAGCCTCCAGCAGCGCGCCGTACAGGTCACCGGCCACGGCCCGCGCGTGCTCCGCCTCCCCCGCCAGCAGCATCCGCAGCACCGCCGCCCCCAGCCGGGACTCGGCATCGTGCAGCGAGCGCGAGCGCTCGGTGGTGAGGGTCAGGAGCGCGACGGCGGAGTGGACCGCGTACCGCTCGGCCGTGCCCAGCGGGGCCCCGGTGCCGACGGCGAGGGCGCCGCGCGCCCGCCGTCCCGTGCCCAGGGACTGCAGTTCGACCCGGTCCTCCGAGCCGCCGACCACGGCGCTGGCGGGCGCGGGCCGCTCCCGCAGCCGCTCCACGTCCGGGGTGAGCCGGGCGGCGCGCCGGGCGGCCCAGTCGGGGGCGGCCGCGACGACGGCGCCCGAGGTGTCGTACAGCGCGGCCCAGCCGTGTACGTGCGCGGCCAGCTTCGACAGCAGCTCGGCGGGCCCGTCGGCGGACAGCGCGGCGCGCGTCAGCTCCCGCTGCGCCTCGAAACCGGCGGTCACGGCCCGGTACTGGTCGGCCGCGAGCGCGGCGGATACGGCCTTGCTGATGGCGAGGAAGGGGGTCCGCCGCGGGACCTCCAGCAGGGGCATGTCCTCGGTCCGCGCCGCCTCGACCAGCGCCTCGGGGATCGCCTCGTAGTTCACGCCGATCGCGAAGCCGATGCCGACGACCCCGGCCGCGACGAGGCGGCGTACGTAGCGGCCCATCTCCTCCGGATCCTCCGCGTCGAGCTTCATCGCGGTGATCAGGAGCAGTTCCCCGCCCTCCATATAGGGAACGGGGTCGGCCAGCTCGCTGACGTGGGCCCAGCGCACGGGGGTGTCGAGGCGGCCCTCCCCCGCCCGGACGCTGAGCTTGAGGGCCGAGTGCTGGACGAGCGAGGCGAGGGTGAGCGGCATCGGTTACCGGGGGCCTTAGCGGGAGGGGGCGGCGGAAGGGAAGGACAGAAGGGCAGCAGAGGAGCCGCATCCACTTTTCGCCGTGTCGTATGAACGGCTCCTCACGATTCTGCCACCTCGTACGGGTCTGTTCAGGCCGTTCAGGCGGCTCCGGCGGCTCAGGCCGTTCCGGCCAGCCGCACCAGCAGCGGAGCCGCCCGCTCCCCCCGGACCGAGGTCAGCGACAGCACCGCGTACCCCGGCGGCACGTCGTGCGCCAGGTCCGAGGCGGACCACCGCTCCCGTTCCACCTGCCGCACCGTGACCGCGTCGGTGGTGACGGCCTTGCCGGTGACGAGCTTGCGGAACGCGTGGATCGCCCGGGTCAGCGGCTGGTCGGCGAAGACGGTGCGGTGCGTGACGTCGCGCGTCTCCACCCATTCGGTGCCCCAGGTCTCGGCGAACCGCTTGCCGTCCCAGGTGGTGACCCCGGAGAAGGCCATCCGGCAGCCGACCGCGCCGAGCAGCGGGGTCCGCAGCTCCTCCGGTACGTCGTCCAGCGAGCGCAGCGTGAGCAGGACTCCGGCGTTCGCCGAGCGCAGCCGCTGTACGCCCCGGACGGTCTGCGGGGTCAGGGTGTGCGAGGCGTCGTCGAAGGCGAGGAAGGCGAAGAGGGACCGGTCGGTGCGGGCGGCCGCGGCGGCGTTGAACTGGGCGAGCAGCAGCCGGGCCAGCATCCGCGAGGCGTCGGCGTGCCCGCGCTCGGGGAGGTCGACGCGGACGCGGATCGGGTGTTCGAGGGCGCGCAGCGAGAACGGCCGGCCCTGGCCGGTGGTGTCGAAGAAGCCCGCGAAGGCGGGGCGGTCGAGCAGGGCCACACGGTCGGCGAGGGCCGGCCCGGGATCGGCCGGGGCGCCGTGCTGCCGCTCCCGCGCGTCGAGTTCGCGGAGCATCGTGTGCTGACCGGCGTCGGCCAGGTCACGGCGCAGCTCGCCGATGGCGTCCGGCACCTGTTCGAGCAGCTCGCGCAGCTCGGGCACGGCGGGGAAGCGGCCGTGCGCGGCCCGGAAGGGCCCCAGCAGCTGGGCGAGGGCGGTCGCGGCCCGGCGCACCTCGATCCCCGGTACGTCTCCGACGAAGGCCTCGGCGAGCAGGGTGGCGGCCTCGTCGGGGTCGGTGGTGCCGCCGTAGAGGTCGAGGTCGTAGACGGAGGCGGGGTCGCCGACGCGGACGACGACGTCATAGGCGGCGTCCGGCCCGAGCCGGGCTCCGGCCGCGCCGACGGCGACGACGGCGGCCTGGCCGGCGAGCGCCTGCAGCGCGAGGGACTCGACGACGGGCCGGACCAGCCGGCCGGTCTTGCCGGATCCGGAGGGCCCGACGGCGAGCAGCGAGGTCCCGAGGACCTCGGGGTCGAGCGCGAGCGAGGTGCCGCGGCGGGCGTACGGGTTGCGCGGGCCGTCCTCGACGGCGCCGAGCAGCACCTGCCGGGCCAGCAGATCGTGACGGGCGGCGCGCACGGGCAGGTCCCGCGCCCCGGACGGGTGCACGCAGGCCCCGGCGCCCTTGTCGCGCACGGCCTCGGCGAACGCCCGCAGCCGGGACGGGTCGGCGCGCACGGAATCCCACGCCCGCCGGATCCGCGCGTAGTCCACGTCGTTCATCCGCCCGGCCCCTGCCTCCCCTTCGAGCCGGTCGGCCGCGTCCCCGAGCCCGGCGTCGCGCAACTGCGGCCACCTCGCGGGGTCGTCGGCGCCGCCGGCCTCGGGACGGACCGGAGCAGAGGCGTGTACGGCGCGGACGGCGCGGGCGGCGCGGCTGCCGAGCACCCGGCGGCCCAGCTCGGGCCACCGCCCGAGGCGCCCGAAGCCGATGGCCAGGGTGACGGCGACCAGCGCGTACCAGACGTACGAGGCCACGACGGACGGGAGGGTCCCCGCCCAGGAGTCGGGCGTGAACATGTAGAGGGGCCAGAGCCAGAAACCGCCGAGGTAGCCGTTCCACAGCAGCGACCACAGGAGCAGCCCGGCCAGCAGGGCGATCAGCGCTCCGCTGACCAGCTGGCGGGTCGGGGTCACCTCGGGTTCCTCGGCGGCCCTCGGCACGTGCCCGTAGGTCCAGACGCCCGGCCCGTCGGAGGCGCGCGGGAAGCGCAGCCAGTCCCCCAGCGTCGGCCCGGCGGCCGGGGCGTGGGACGGCTTCGGCGGGAGGCCCGGGGGGTGCGCGGGCGGGCCGGCGGGTCGCGGTACACGACCCGAACGGGTCTCCTGACCGTCGTACGTGCCCTCGGTGTCCATGAACCCCTGCCCCCTGACCGTGCCGTGCGCTGCGGCGCTCAATCTAGTGCCCGGCCCGGGCGTTGGGGCCGTACCCCGCCATGACCGGCGGGACACGTCCCGCGTCCTTCCTATGGCCGTCACGGACAAGGACACGCGGGCACCACTCCCGAACGGAGCATGCAGTACCCCCTCCCCCGGGCCTAGCCTGCGGACAAAGACACAAGTGCGTCCGAAAACACCCCCAGGAGCCCTCTATGACCGCTGTCCCGCAGGAGCGCCGCATCGTCACCGCGATCCCCGGCCCCAAGTCGCAGGAGCTGCAGGCCCGCCGCCTCGAGACGGTGGCCGGCGGCGTGGGCTCCGTGCTCCCCGTCTTCACGGCCCGCGCGGGCGGCGGCATCATCGAGGACGTCGACGGGAACCGTCTGATCGACTTCGGCTCCGGCATCGCCGTGACTTCTGTCGGCGCCTCCGCCGAGGCCGTCGTGCGCCGCGCCTCCGCGCAGCTCGCGAACTTCACGCACACCTGCTTCATGGTCACCCCGTACGAGGGCTACGTCGAGGTCTGCGAGGCCCTCGCCGAACTCACCCCGGGTGACCACGCCAAGAAGTCGGCCCTGTTCAACTCCGGCGCCGAGGCCGTCGAGAACGCCGTCAAGATCGCCCGTTCGTACACCAAGCGCCAGGCCGTCGTCGTCTTCGACCACGGCTACCACGGCCGTACGAACCTCACGATGGCGCTGACCTCGAAGAACATGCCCTACAAGCAGGGCTTCGGTCCGTTCGCCCCCGAGGTCTACCGCGTCCCGGTCGCCTACGGCTACCGCTGGCCCACCGGCGCCGAGAACTGCGGCCCCGAGGCCGCCGCCCAGGCGATCGACCAGATCACCAAGCAGATCGGCGCCGACAACGTCGCCGCGATCATCATCGAGCCGGTCCTCGGCGAGGGCGGCTTCATCGAGCCGGCCAAGGGCTTCCTGCCCGCGATCGTGAAGTTCGCCAACGACAACGGCATCGTCTTCGTCGCCGACGAGATCCAGTCCGGCTTCTGCCGGACCGGCCAGTGGTTCGCGTGCGAGGACGAGGGCATCGTCCCCGACCTGATCACGACCGCCAAGGGCATTGCGGGCGGTCTGCCGCTCGCCGCCGTGACCGGCCGCGCCGAGATCATGGACGCCGCCCACGCGGGTGGCCTGGGCGGCACCTACGGCGGCAACCCGGTGGCGTGCGCCGGTGCGCTCGGCTCCATCGAGACCATGAAGGAGCTCGACCTCAACGCCGCGGCGAAGAAGATCGAGTCCGCCATGAAGGCCCGTCTGACGGCCATGCAGGAGAAGTACGAGATCATCGGCGACATCCGCGGCCGCGGTGCCATGATCGCGATCGAGCTCGTCAAGGACCCCGCTTCCAAGACCCCGTTCCCGGAGGCGGCCGCGCAGCTGGCCAAGGCCTGCCACGCCGAGGGCGTGCTGGTCCTCACCTGTGGCACCTACGGCAACGTGCTCCGCTTCCTCCCGCCGCTCGTCATCGGCGAGGACCTGCTGAACGAGGGCCTGGACATCATCGAGGCCGCGTTCGCGGGCATCTGATCGAACGGCTGGTACGCGGCTAGAACGCGGCTAGAACGTCCGAGCGCAGCGCTCGCCCGATACCGGCGGTAATCGTCGGGCGCTGTGAAGAACGTGTGGGGGGCCGATGGCGGGAGCGCGTTCCCGCTGTCGGTCCCCCTTTCGCTGCCGTACGGTTTCTGCAGATGAGTGAGACACCCCGCTCCCGGGAAACCGAGGGCGACACCAGTGCCGGGCTTCCCCAGCGCCGTACTGGGCATGCGTTCGCGCACACTCCTCACCGATCGGACGGCCGACCGCCCCAAACCCCCCGGGGCGTGCGGCAACCCGATCCGGGCGGCCGTCCCGGAACCATCCCCCCTGTTCCGGGACGGCCGGCTACTCTCCCCAAGGCCGTCGCCGTCCGGGCCGCGCTCTGTCTGACCGCCTTCGCCCTGATCACCTGGCAGGTCCTGGTCTCGGGGCCCTTGCTGTTCCCGGACGCGCGCCTCAGCCGCGCTCTCGTCCGCAGCGTCCCCGACGCCGTCACCGAACGGCTCTCGGACCTCGGCAACGTCCCGGTCGCCCTGCCCGTGCTCGTCCTCGCCGTGGTGTACGCCGCCCGGCGCGGCAACCGGCGCGGGGCGGCGGCCGCGGCCCTGGCCATGGCGCTGGTCCCGGTGCTGGTCGTCCCGCTGAAGGAGTGGACCGCCCGGCCCGGCCCGCTGGAGCCCTGGGCCGCCGGCTACTACCCCTCGGGCCACACCGCGACCGCGGCCGTCGCCTATCTCGGCGCGGCCCTGCTCATCGCCCCGTACACCCGCCGGGCATGGCCCACGGCCGTCGCCCTCGTGCTGACGGGGGCGACGGCCGTGGGGCTGGTCCTGCGGGGCTGGCACTGGCCGCTGGACGTGCTGGCCAGCCTCCTCGTGTGCGCCCCGCTGCTGATGGCGGTGCGGTGGTTCAGCCGACTGCACCCGCGAAGTATCCGTCGAAGTTCCGGCTGAACTCCCAGCCTCCGAAGCGGTCCCAGTTGACCGACCAGGTCATCAGGCCGCGCAGGCCCGGCCAGGTGCCGTGGGTCCGGTAGCCGCCGCAGCCGGTCTTCTTCGTCAGGCAGTCCAGAGCCTTGTTCACCTCGGCGGGCGGGGTGTGGCCGTTGCCCGCGCTCGTCGTGGCCGGCAGGCCGATGGCGACCTGGTCCGGGCGCAGCGGCGGGAAGACGCGGGCAGTGTCGCCGGCGACCGGGAAGCCGGTGAGCAGCATGTCGGTCATGGCGATGTGGAAGTCCGCGCCGCCCATGGAGTGGTACTGGTTGTCGAGGCCCATGACCGGGCCCGAGTTGTAGTCCTGGACGTGGAGCAGGGTGAGGTCGTCGCGCAGGGCGTGGACGACCGGGAGGTACGCGCCGGCCCGCGGGTCCTGGCCGCCCCAGGGGCCCGAGCCGTAGTACTGGTAGCCCAGCTGGACGAAGAAGGTCTCCGGGGCCATCGTCAGGACGAAGTCGGGGCCGTACTTGGCCTTGAGGGTCTTCACGGCCGAGATCAGGTTGACGACCACGGGGGTGGTGGGGGCGCGGAAGTCGGTGTCCCCCGTGGCGAGGGAGAGGGAGTGGCCCTCGAAGTCGATGTCGAGGCCGTTGAGCCCGTACTCGTCGATGATCTTGCTGACGGAGGAGACGAAGGTGTCGCGGGCGGCCGTGGTCGCGAGCTGCACCTGGCCGTTCTGGCCGCCGATGGAGATGAGCACCTTCTTGCCCGCGGCCTGCTTGGCTTTGACGGCCGCCTTGAACTCGGCCGGGGATTCGGCGTTCGGGCACTCGGCGACCGGGCAGAGCTGGAAGCGGATGTCGCCCGAGGTCACCGAAGTCGGTTCGCCGAAGGCGAGGTTGATGACGTCCCAGGAGGCGGGCACGTCCGCCATCCGGACGTAGCCGGAGCCGTTGGCGAAGCTCGCGTGCAGGTAGCCGACGAGCGCGTGCGCCGGGAGGCCGCCGCCACCGCCGCCACCCCCGCTCGTCGTGGTCACGGAGACGGGGGCGCTCCTCGGGGACTCGCCCGCCGGGTTCACCGCGCTGACCTGGAACGTGTACGTGGTGGACGCGGCGAGGCCGGCCACCGTCGCCGCGGCGGAGGTGACGGAGAGGGGCGTCGCGCCGTCCCGTTGGACGGTGTAAGAGGTGGCCCCGGGCGCCGCCGACCAGGACAGGGAGACCGAGCTCGACGAGGTGGCGGAGGCCGTCAGGCCGGTGGGGGCGGCCGGGGGCCGGGGCTGGGGCCGGCCGCCGGGGTCGGGCCCGACCAGGGTGAGGTCGTCGGTGACGTGGGCGGGCTGGCCGTACCAGCCGTGGGTGTAGACCGTGACGGAGGTCGTGGCCGGGCCGGTGCGGAAGCCAGTCGTCAGCTGCTTCCAGGCGCCGGGGCTCTGGGTCCACGTCGAGACGTCGGTGGTGCCCGTCCCGGTCGCACCTAGGTAGACGTACGCACCCTGCACCCAGGCGGCCAGCGTGTACGCCGAGTCGGGTTCGACGGTGACGGTCTGGGAGCAGCGGGCGTTGTCCTGGCCTGCCGGGGTGGCCTTGAGGGCGGAGCCGCCTCCGTGCACGGGCGAGGTGACGGTGGCTCCGCTGCCGCCGGAGCAGCTCCAGCCGTCGAGTCCGGCTTCGAAGCCGCCGTTGCGTACGAGGTCGGCGTCCGCCGCCGCGGCCGGCGGACCCGCTGCGAGGAAGCCGGCAGCCGCGAGTGCGGCGGCCGTGAGGAGGGACCGGGCTCTGCGCACAACTGCCTCCGTGACATGGGGGGATGGAGGGGATCAGCGGCGCCCAAGATGGTCCAGACCAATGCCCTTGTCAAGGCTTCCGGCCTTCCTCCGCCACCACGCGCGCGGCCGCCTCGTGCATCGCGAGCTCCAGCAGCGCCGGGTCGGTGAGCGTCCCCTGCCCGTCCGGGAGCACCAGCCAGCGCACCCCGCCCGTGGCGCGGCCGGGATACGGCACCACGATCCAGGTCCCGCGCCCCGCGCCCCGTACGCCCGTCCCGATCCAGCGGGACGCCGTGCCCGGGGGCACGAAGAAGCCCAGCCGCGAGTCGCCGAAATCGGCGAGCACCGGGCCGGGCCGGGTGAGGAGCAGGTTCAGCACGTCGAGGGTGGCCTGCCCCAGCTCCCCGGGCACGATCAGCACGTCCCAGCGCCGGCCGGCGGGCAGCAGGGCGACCCCGAGGGGGTTGCGCTCCCACTCCCACCGGCAGGCTTCGGGGTCCGGCGCCACCGATACCAGCCATTCCACTGCCGTCCTGGTCTCCGGGATCGCCATCGCCCGGCCTCCGTTCGTCCCGTGTCGGTGAAGGGTTCTCACCGGGAGAGAGCGCGGCCGGGCGCGGCTATGACGCGGGTTCCGTTACTCCGAGACGGTGAAGCGGGTCACAGGATGACGGGCGGGTGTGCGCCGGGAGCGTGCGCGGCGGCGGCTCAGCTGTCGAAGCCGAGGCCGAAGCGGTCCAGAGTCCTGAGCCAGAGGTTGCGGTGCCCGCCGCGGCGGTCGGCGCGGGCCAGCGACCACTTGGTGAGGGTGATCCCGGTCCACGCGAAGGGCTCCGGCGGGAACGGCATCGGCTTGGACCTCACCATCTCCAGCCGGGTGCGCTCGCTGGGGACCCCGTCGAGCAGGTCCAGCATCACGTCCGCGCCGAAGCGGGTGGCGCCCACGCCGAGCCCGGTGTAGCCGGCCGCGTAGGCGACCTTCCCGGAGTGCGCGGTGCCGAAGAAGGCCGAGAAGCGCGAGCAGGTGTCGATCGCCCCGCCCCACGCGTGGCTGAAGCGGATCCCCTCCAGCTGCGGGAAGCAGGTGAAGAAGTGTTCGGCGAGCTTGAGGTAGGTCTCGGGTCGGTGGTCGTACTCGGAGTCGAGCTTCCCCCGGTAGGGGTAGATCGCGTCGTAGCCGCCCCACAGGATCCGGTGGTCCTTCGTGATCCGGAAGTAGTGGAACTGGTTCGCGCTGTCGCCCAGCCCCTGGCGGTTCTTCCAGCCGATCGAGGCGAGCTGCGCCTCGTCCAGCGGCTCGGTCATCAGCGCGTAGTCGTAGACCGGCACGGTGAACGGGCGGATCCGGCGGACCAGCGAGGGGAAGATGTTGGTGCCCAGGGCGACCCGGCGCGCGAGGATCGTCCCGTACGGGGTCTGCACGGTCATCCCGGGGCCGGCCGAGGCCATCTTGAGGCCGCGGGTGTTCTCGTAGATCCGCACCCCGAGGTCCAGGCAGGCCCGCTTGAGGCCCCAGGCCAGCTTGGCCGGGTTGAGCATGGCGACGCCGTCGCGGTCCCAGAGGCCCGCGAGGAAGGTCGGGGAGTCGACCTCGGCGCGCAGCGCGTCGCCCTCCAGCCATTCGGAGCTGCCCGCGAGGCCGAGACGGCGGGCCTCCTCGTGGAGTTCCCGCAGCTCTTCGACCTGGTGGGGCTCGGTGGCCACGTCGATCTCGCCGGTGCGCTCGAAGTCGCAGTCGATGCCGTAGCGGGCGGCCGCCTCCTCGATGGCGTCGAGGTTGCGGGCGCCCAGCTCCTCCAGCTTGGCGAGCTCCCCCGGCCAGCGGGCCATCCCGTTGCCGAGGCCGTGGGTGAGGGAAGCGGCGCAGAAGCCGCCGTTGCGGCCGGAGGCGGCCCAGCCCGCCTCCTTGCTCTCGATCAGCACGACGTCCCGTCCGGGGTCGCGCTCCTTGGCGAGCAACGCGGTCCACAGACCGCTGTATCCGCCGCCGACGACCAGCAGGTCGCACCGCTCGTCGCCCGTGAGCGCCGGCTGCGCGGCGGGCTTGCCGGGGTCGTCCAGCCAGTACGAGACCGGCTTCGCTTCGGAAAGGGATTTCGCAACACTACGCATGGCGACTGGGGCCATGGCTTCCAACTCCCTACAGGGGTCTACTTCGGTTGTGCCTTCTTGCGGCGGTTGCCGACCATCTGGCCGGCGAGGACCACCAGCACCGCGATGACGAACATCGCCGTGCCGATGACGTTGATCTGCACGGGCGTACCGCGCTGGGCCGATCCCCACACGAACATGGGGAAGGTGACGGTGTTGCCCGAGTTGAAGTTGGTGATGATGAAGTCGTCGAAGGAGAGCGCGAAGGAGAGCAGCGCGCCCGCCGCGATACCGGGTGCCGCGATCGGCAGGGTGACCCGTACGAAGGTCTGCACCGGGCCCGCGTAGAGGTCGCGGGCGGCCTCCTCCAGCCGCGGGTCCATGGACAGGACACGCGCCTTGACGGCGGCGACGACGAAGCTGAGGCAGAACATGATGTGGGCGATCAGGATCGTCCAGAAGCCCAGCTGGATGCCCATGTTGAGGAAGAGGGCGAGCAGTGACGCCGCCATCACGATCTCGGGCATGGCCATGGGCAGGAAGATCAGCGAGTTGACCGCGCCGCGCGCCCGGAAGCGGTAGCGCACCAGCGCGAAGGCGATCGCGGTGCCCAGCGCGGTCGCGGCGACGGTGGCCCACAGGGCGATCTGGAGCGAGAGCGACAGGGAGCCGCACAGGTCGGCGACGCCGCAGGGGTCCTTCCACGCGTCCAGCGAGAACTCCTGCCAGGCGTAGTTGAACCGCCCGGTGGGGTTGTTGAAGGAGAAGACGGTCACGACCACGTTCGGCAGGATCATGTACGCGAGCGTGCCGAGGCCCGCGATGACGACCAGATTGCGCCGGAGCCAGGCGATGGGTGTGCGCATCAGACCAGGTCCTCCGTCCCCGCTCGGCGGATGTAGATGGTGACCATGATCAGCACGATGGCCATGAGGATGAAGGACAGCGCGGCCGCCGTCGGGTAGTCGAGGATCCGCAGGTACTGCGACTGGATGACGTTGCCGATCATCCGGGTGTCCGTGGAGCCGAGCAGTTCGGCGTTCACGTAGTCGCCGCTCGCCGGGATGAAGGTGAGCAGGGTCCCGGAGACCACGCCCGGCATGGACAGCGGGAAGGTCACCTTCCGGAAGACCGTGGCGGGGCGGGCGTACAGGTCCCCGGCCGCCTCGTGGAGGCGGGTGTCGATGCGCTCCAGCGAGGAGTACAGCGGCAGGATCATGAAGGGGAGGAAGTTGTAGGTCAGACCGCAGACGACCGCGAGCGGCGTGGCCAGCACCCGGTCGCCCTGGGTCATGCCGAGCCAGCTCGTGACGTCCAGGAAGCCGATCTTGTTGAGGACGGCGACGACCGGGCCGCCGTCGGCCAGGATCGTCTTCCAGGCGAGCGTGCGGATCAGGAAGCTGGTGAAGAAGGGCGCGATGACCAGCACGAGCAGCAGGTTGCGCCAGCGGCCCGCCCTGAAGGCGATCAGGTAGGCCAGCGGGTACCCGAGCAGCAGGCACAGCACGGTGGCGGTGCCGGCGTACAGCAGGGAGCGCAGGAACTGCGGCAGGTACTCGGTGAAGGCGTCCCAGTAGGTCTGGAAGTGCCAGGTGACCTCGAAGCCCTCTTCGAGGGAGCCGGTCTGCACCGAAGTCGAGGCCTGGTAGACCATCGGCAGGACGAAGAAGACCAGCAGCCACAGGATGCCGGGGAGCAGCAGCCAGTACGGGATCAGCCGCTTGCGCAGGGACGCCTTGTGGACCGGCGGTTCGGCGGCGGCGGGCGCCTGGGGCGGCGCCGCGGTGGCGGTCACGCGCTCTCCTCGACCGTCTCGACGCCGGCGTCGCCCATCGTCCCCGCAAGCATGGACTGAGCGGCATCGAGGCCGAAGGTGTGCTCCGGGTTCCAGTGCAGGATCACCTCGGCGCCCGGCACCAGACGGGCGTCCCGCTCGATGTTCTGGGCGTACACCTCCAGCTCGGGGCAGACCCGGCTGTCGATGACGTACTGGGTGGAGACGCCGATGAAGGAGGAGTCCGCGATCCGGCCGGGGATCTTGTTGCGGCCGGCCGCGATGGTGTGCTCCTCGTCGGCGTGGACCAGGGAGATCTTCTCCGGGCGCACCCCGACCAGCAGCTTTCCGCCCGTGGTGGGCGTGGTGGCGCAGCGTGCGGCGGGCAGCCGGAGCGTGGTGCCGGAGGCGGAGACCACGACCTCGGACCCGGCGGACTCCACCGAGGCCTCGATGAGGTTCGAGGTGCCGAGGAAGTTGGCGACGAACGTGGTGCCCGGGTTCTCGTACAGCTCGGCGGGGGCGCCGAGCTGCTCGACGCGGCCGCCGTTCATCACGGCGACCGTGTCGGCCATGGTCATGGCCTCCTCCTGGTCGTGGGTGACGTGCACGAACGTGATGCCGACCTCGGTCTGGATGCGCTTGAGCTCCAGTTGCATTTGGCGGCGCAGCTTGAGGTCGAGGGCGCCGAGCGGCTCGTCGAGCAGCAGCACCTGGGGATGGTTGATCAGGGCGCGGGCGACGGCGACGCGCTGCTGCTGGCCGCCGGAGAGCTGGTGCGGCTTGCGCTGGGCGAACTGGCCGAGCTGGACCAGCTCCAGCATGTCGTCGACCTGCTTCTTGACCGACTTGATGCCGCGGCGGCGCAGGCCGAAGGCGACGTTCTCGTAGATGGTCAGGTGCGGGAAGAGGGCGTAGCTCTGGAAGACCGTGTTGACCGGGCGCTTGTACGGCGGCAGGTGGGTGACCGCCCGGTCGCCGAGGTGGACCGTGCCGGTGGAGGGCTCCTCCAGGCCGGCGATCATGCGCAGGGTGGTGGTCTTCCCGCAGCCGGAGGCGCCGAGCAGGGCGAAGAAGGAGCCCTGGGGGATGGTGAGATCCAGCGGGTGCACGGCGGTGAAGGTGCCGTAGTGCTTGCTGATCCCGGCGAGGCGGACGTCGCCGCCCGCGGTCTTGTCAGTCATGGATGGGTCCCGGGGTTGGGTAGGGCGAAGCGGTCAAGGGAGGGGTTCGCGGCGGCGGGCGGGTACGGCTACGCGCCGATGAGCTTGGCGAACTTCTCTTCGTACGCCGTCTCTTCCTCGCTGCTGAGCGAGCGGAAGGCGTGCGCCTTGGCGGCCATCGCCTTGTCCGGCACGATCAGCGGGTTGTCCGCGAGAGCGGGATCGATCTTGGCCAGCTCGTCCTTGACGCCCTCGACCGGGCAGACGTAGCTGATGAAGGCGGCCAGCTGGGCGGCGATCGGGGGTTCGTAGTAGAAGTCGATGAGCTTCTCGGCGTTGGCCTTGTGCCTGGCGTGCGCGGGGACCAGCAGGTTGTCGCTGGAGGTGATGTATCCGGGTGCCGGGATCGCGTACTGGATGTCCGGGTTGCCGGCCTGGAGCTGGATGACGTCACCGGCCCAGGCGAGGCAGGCGGCCAGGTCCCCCTTGTCGAGGTCGGCGGTGTAGTCGTTGCCGGTGAAGCGGCGGATCTGCTTGGTGTCCACGCCCTTCTGGAGCCGGCCGATCGCCGCGTCGAAGTCCGCGGTGGTGAAGTTCGCGGGGTCCTTGCCCTGGTCGAGCAGGGTCATGCCGACGCTGTCGCGCATCTCGGTGAGGAAGCCGACCCGGCCCTTGAGGGTGGGGTCGTCGAGCAGCTGGGTGACGGAGTCGACCTTCTTCCCGCCGGTGGCCTTGGTGTTGTAGGCGATGACGGTGTCGATGCCGGTCCACGGGTAGCTGTACGAGCGGCCCGGGTCCCAGTCGGGGGTGCGGAACTGGGGGATCAGGTTGGCGTAGGCGTGCGGGAGGTGCGCGGGGTCCAGCTTCTGCGCCCAGCCGAGGCGGATGATGCGGGCGGCGAGCCAGTCCGTGACGACGATCAGGTCGCGGCCGGTGTCCTGGCCGGCGGCGAGCTGCGGGCGGATCTTTCCGAAGAACTCGACGTTGTCGTTGATGTCCTCGGTGTACTTGACCGTGATCCCGGTCCGCTTGGTGAACTCCTCCAGTGTGGGACGGGTCTTCTCGTCGTCACTGGTGTCCATGTACTCGGTCCAGTTGGAGAAGTTGATCTCCTTCTCCTGCGCCGAGTGGTCGTCGGAGGCCACGGCCGTGCCACCCTCGCGTTTGGCGGGCGGGATGCCGCACGCGGCGAGGGTGGACAGGCCTCCGAGGGTGAGCGCTCCGACTCCGGAGGCGCGCAGCAGCGAGCGGCGGGTGAGGGCGCCGCGCCCGCTGGTGAGGCTGCGCCGCATCGCGGCGAGTTGCGCCGCCGAGAGGCGGTCGGGCTCGAACTGCTCCATGCGCGTTGCCCTTTCGGGATGTTGGGCCGCTGGTCAGGCGGTGGGTGTCTATCGGTCCCCGAAGATCGTGCGGTGCCAGTCCTTCGCGGCCACCGCCGTGTTGTCGTACATCACGTGCTTGACCTGCGTGTATTCCTCGAAGGAATAGGCGCTCATGTCCTTTCCGAAGCCGCTCGCCTTGTAGCCGCCGTGGGGCATCTCGCTGATGATCGGAATGTGGTCGTTGACCCAGACGCAGCCCGCCTTGATCTCGCGGGTGGCCCGGTTCGCCCGGTAGACGTCCCGGCTCCAGGCGGAGGCGGCGAGTCCGTACGGGGTGTCGTTGGCCAGCGCGATGCCCTCGTCGTCGGTGTCGAAGGGCAGGACGACCAGGACCGGACCGAAGATCTCGGACTGGACGACCTCGCTGTCCTGGGCCGCTCCGGTGATGAGGGTGGGCCGGTAGTACGCGCCCTCGGCCAGCTCGCCCTGCGGGACCTCCCCGCCGGTGACGACGGTGGCGTACGCGCGGGCCCGCTCGACGAAGCCGGCGACCCGGTCGCGCTGGGCGTGGGACACCAGCGGGCCGAGGTCGGTGGTGGCCGCGAAGGGGTCGCCGAGGCGGACGGTCTCCATCAGCTCCGCGACACGGGTGACGAATGCGTCGTGCAAGGGGCGCTGGACGTACGCGCGGGTGGCGGCGGTGCAGTCCTGGCCGGTGTTGATGAGGGAGGCTGCCACGGCGCCGTGCGCGGCGGCCTCCAGGTCGGCGTCGTCGAAGACGAGGAAGGGGGCCTTGCCGCCGAGCTCCAGGTGGAGCCGCTTGACGGTGGCGGTGGCGATCTCGGCGACCCGCTTGCCGACGGCCGTGGAGCCGGTGAAGGAGGTCATGACCACGTCGGGGTGGGCGACGAGGTGCTCGCCGGCCTCGCGTCCGGCGCCCGTGACGATGTTGATCACACCGTCGGGCAGACCCGCGTCCTTGGCCGCCTGCGCGAACATCAGCGAGGTCAGCGGGGTGAGCTCGGCGGGCTTGAGGACGATGGTGTTGCCCGCCGCGACGGCCGGGAGGATCTTCCAAGCGGCCATCTGGAGCGGATAGTTCCAGGGGGCGATGGAGCCGACGACGCCGATGGCCTCGCGGCGCACACACGAGGTGTGGTCGCCGGAGTACTCGGCGGCCGCCTGCCCCTGGAGGTGCCGGGCGGCCCCGGCGAAGAAGGCCGTGTTGTCGATGGTCCCCGGCACGTCGAACTCCGTGGACAGCTTGATCGGCTTGCCGCACTGGAGGGACTCGGCGTACGCGAAGTCCTCGGCCTGCTCGGCCAGTACGGCGCCCAGCCGGTGCAGGGCGTCCGAACGCTCTCCGGGGGTGGCACCGGACCAGGCCGGGAAGGCCCTCTTGGCGGCGGCGACGGCCTCGTCGACGTCCGCGGTGCTCGCGAGTTCGTAGGTCAGGACCTCGTCGCCGGTGGCGGGATCGACCACCGTGTGTGACTGGCCGGAGGTGCCGGACCTGAGTCGCCCGTCGATGTACTGCGCGCCGTCCGCGAAGCGGTCCTTGACCTGGAAGCGGTTGCCCATCACGCTCTCACGCTCTCCGTAGCTACAGTTCGAGCTACAGCTCGAATTGAGTGCCGATCCTGACAGAGGAGGGTCCCTCGGCCAAGTGATTCCGTTGTTGCCTTTTGATTACGCGACGGAATCGGTCGACCATGTGTCGAGGCACGCCCTAAATCCCGTACGAAGTGTCCGTGGCGACTGTCAGACTCGCGTGCATGGAGATGATCGATGAGCTGATCAAGCAGGTCAGCAGCGGTGAGCGAGTGAAGTTCCTGCCCTTCTGGGGGCACCGCCCGAGGCACGACGGGACCCTCGGGCCGAGCTGCCTCAGCCAGTGGTGGCCGTCCGAATTCACTGTGGGTGACGTCCGCTATGCCACGGCGGAGCACTGGATGATGGCCGGAAAGGCCCGGCTCTTCGGGGACGCGGAGGGGGAGCGCGCGGCGCTGGAGGCGACCACTCCGGCTGCCGCGAAGAAGGCCGGACGGCTCGTGCGCGGCTTCGACGACGCGATATGGGTGCGGGAGCGGTACGCGCTCGTGGTGGAGGGCAGCGTGCACAAGTTCGCCTCCGACCCGGCGCTGCGCTCGTACCTGCTGTCCACCGGGGACCGGGTGCTGGTCGAGGCCAGTCCGCTGGACCGGATCTGGGGCATCGGCCTGGCGGCCGATGACGACCGCGCTCTGGATCCGGCGCGCTGGCAGGGACTGAACCTGCTGGGCTTCGCCCTGATGGAGGCCCGGGCCCGGCTGCGCGAGGGTGGCGCGTGACGGAACGGCGCCGGGTGGCTGCGGTGATCATCCGGGATGGCCGCGTGCTCATGGTGCGCGAGCGCGGGCCGGGGCCCACGGGCCGGCACGACGGGCCTGAGTACTGGACCCTGCCGGGTGGCGGGCTCGAAGCCGGCGAGGAGCCCGAGGACGCGGTCCGGCGGGAAGTGGCCGAGGAGGTGGGGCTGCGCGCCTTGCGCGTGCGGTACGCGTACGACTCGCCGTACCCGTCGGGCTGGACCTCCTGCTTCCGCGTGGACGTCGAGCCCGGCGAGCCGGTCCTCGGTGCCGACGCGGACCTGGAGTGCGACTGCCCGCGGATGGTCGGGCTCATCTGGGTCCCGCTGTCGCGTGGCGGCGCCGACGGCGAGGTCATGGTGCCGACGCTGCTGACGGCGGCCACGGTCTGACCGGGAGGTAATTGCGTGGCAGCGCCCGGCCCCGGCGCCTAACGTGATCCTTGTCCAGGTGCGAAGGCGAGACCTACTTCCACTGTTAATGGGGTGGCCGCGGGTTCGAGTCCCGTCACCGGCTTCGGGCCGGTGTAGCTCAGTTGGCAGAGCACCACGTGGTTTCGCCGGCCTTGTTCTCTGGACACCTTCGTCACGCACCTCCCGGTGCGCGGGCTGCGGCTCCTTCTTTTGCAAAGACACCAGGCCGCCGCCACCTTGATCTCGGGAGGCCGTGCGTGGGGGATGCCCGGTGCGCAGGCAGCGGTTACTTCCGGATCAACGGGTCGCGGGTTCAAATCCCGCCCGGCCACGGCCGGTAGCTCAGCTTGGCAGAGCAGTCGACACAGTCCGTCGCCGACTTCGATCTCGGGCATCCCGCACGTCACGTCTCCCCCGTCGTCCTTTGAATTCGGGGGGATTCACCATGGCTCGATTCAACCTGCGCGCGCTCGCGTCCGCGCCCGCCTCACCCACTTCGCCCGTGCGATCGACCCACCGCGCCCACACCCACGAGGGTGGACCGGGTCACGAACGCGATGCGCGTTCCGAGCTGTTCCTGCTCGCGGTCGCCAACTTCGTGACGCAGCAGACCTTCTACGAGAGCGGCACCGCTCGCGACAACCGCTTCGCCGCGCTCGTACGGCGGCTCGCGGTCGAGGACCCCGCCTGGACGGCCGGCCTGCTGGGCTGGCTCCGCGGGGACGCGAACATGCGGACCGCCTCGCTCGTCGGCGCCGCCGAATACGTCAGGGCCCGGCTCGACGCGGGCGTCAGCGAGGGGCCTTCGAACCGCCAGGTCGTGGACTCCGTGCTGCGGCGGGCGGACGAGCCCGGTGAGCTGCTGGCCTACTGGACGGCGACGTACGGGCGGAACGTGCCCAAGCCCGTCAAGCGCGGCATCGCCGACGCCGTGCGCCGGCTCTACTCCGGCACCTCGCTGCTGAAGTACGACACCCCGTCCAAGGGCTACCGCTTCGGCGACGTCCTCAACCTCGTGCACGCGTCCCCCGACCCCGCCAAGGCCTGGCAGGGCGAGCTGTTCCGCTACGCCCTCGACCGCCGGCACCACCCGGACGGCGCGCGGCTCCCGGCCGGCAACCGCACCCTCGCCGCCCACCAGGCGCTGATGGAACTGCCGGTCTCCGAGCGGCGCGCCGTGGTCACCGGGACGGACGGCTCCGAGCGGCTCGCGGAGGCGGGCATGACCTGGGAGGCGCTGGCCGGCTGGCTGCAGGGGCCGATGGACGCGGCCGCCTGGGAGGCGGTCATCCCGTCGATGGGTGCGATGGCGCTGCTGCGCAACCTGCGCAACTTCGACCAGGCCGGGGTCTCGGACGAGGTGGCCGCACGGGTCGCGGCGACGATCTCCGACCCGGAGGTCGTCGCCCGGGCGCGGCAGTTCCCCTTCCGCTACCTTGCGGCCTATCAGCACGCTCCCTCGCTGCGCTGGGCGTACCCGCTGGAGCGCGCGCTCGGCCACTCGCTGGGCAACGTACCGGCGCTGCCGGGCCGGACGCTGGTCCTGGTCGACCGGTCCGGGTCGATGTGGTCCCCGCTGTCGGACCGCTCCGTGCTCAACCGGGCGGACGCGGCGGCCGTGTTCGGGGCGGCGCTGGCGCTGCGGGCCGAGGACGCGGACCTGGTGCAGTTCGGCTCGACCAATCAGGCGGTGCCGTACACCCGGGGGGAGTCCGTGCTGAAGGTGCTGGAGCGCTTCGGGGACCTCGGCGGAACCTACACGGCCCGGGCCGTGCGGGAGCACTACCGCGGCCACGACCGGGTGCTGATCGTCACCGACGAGCAGGCAGCCGCCTCCTACGGCGGTGACCCGACGGCCGAGGTGCCGCGGACGGTGCCGGTGTACACCTGGAACCTGGCGGGCCACCAGGTGGGGCACGCGCCGTCCGGCTCAGCGAACCGGCACACCTTCGGCGGGCTCACCGACGCGGCATTCCGCATGGTGTCCCTGATCGAGGGCGGCCGGGACGCCGACTGGCCGTGGTCGGCGGCCTCAGCCTGAGGCAAGGCTGAGGCCTGGCCTGGCTGGCTGGCTGGCTGGCTGGCTGGCTGGCTGGCTGGCTCAGCTCAGGCTGAGGCCTGGCTCATATCTTCTCGTGCACCCGCGAGTTGGAGTACGGGCTCTCGTAGTCGGAGTCGTCGTCCCAGTCCCCGCGCATGAAGGGGGCGAACATGGCGAGCAGCATCAAGGCGCCGAGCACGATGCCTATCGCGCCGAGGATGATGCCGGCCAGCGCCATCCCGCCGTTGTCGGCCTCGCCGCGGGTCGCCTTGCCCTTGCCCAGGGCGCCGAAGACGACGGCCCCGATCCCGAGCGCGATCGCGAGGAAGCTGGTGATGCAGCCGACGACCGAGATGATGCCGAGGACGAGCGCGGTCACGCCGAAGCCGTTGTTCTTCGGCGCCGCGTACAACGGGTACCCGGTGTTGCCCGGGTAGCCGGCGTATCCCTGGTATCCGGGGTACCCCGCGTCGCCGGGGTACCCGTAGCCCGGCGCGGGGGCCGGCGTCGGTATCGGAGTGGGCACCGGCGTCGGATAGCCGTACCCGCTCGCGTCCGGCTGGGCCGGATAGCCGTACGCGGGCGGCTGCGTGGGCGTGGAAGCGGGCTGCGGCATCTGCGCCCCCGGCATCCCGGCGATCGTCTGCTGGTCGTGCACGGACGACTGTCCCGCGACGCCCGGCGCACCCGGCGTGCCCTGCTGCTTGCCCAGGTCCACCGCCGGCCGCTCCGGCGGCGCCCACGGGTCCCTCGGCTCAGGGCTCTGGTCGGTCATGCGGCGCCCCCCTCTCGTACAGCCATGCTAAGCGCTGCCTCCGACAGTCACGGGGGCTGCCTACGATGAAGGCCGACCTGCCCGCACCCGCGTCCTTCCGGAGGCACCTTCATGACCGACCTGCATCCCTTCATCGCGGGACTGCCCAAGGCGGAACTCCACGTCCACCACGTCGGCTCGGCATCACCGCGCATCGTGGCCGAGCTCGCCTCCCGGCACCGCGACTCGAAGGTCCCGACCGACCCCGAGGCGCTCGCCGACTACTTCACCTTCACCGACTTCGCGCACTTCATCGAGGTCTACCTCTCCGTCGTGGACCTGGTCCGCACCCCCGAGGACGTCCGGCTGCTGACGTTCGAGGTCGCCCGTGACATGGCCCGGCAGAACATCCGTTACGCCGAACTCACCATCACCCCGTACTCCTCCACCCGCCGCGGCATCGAGGAGAAGGCCTTTATGGAGGCCATCGAGGACGCCCGCAAGGCCGCCGAGGCCGAGCTCGGTGTCGTCCTGCGCTGGTGCTTCGACATCCCCGGCGAGGCCGGCCTGGAGGCCGCCGCCGAGACCGCCCGCCTCGCCGTGGACCTGCAGCCCGAGGGTCTGGTCTCCTTCGGCCTCGGCGGCCCCGAGATCGGCGTCCCGCGCCCGCAGTTCAAGCCGTACTTCGACCGGGCCCGCGCCGCCGGCCTGCACAGCGTGCCGCACGCCGGCGAGACCACCGGCCCCGAGACGATCTGGGACGCCATCCGCGAGCTGGGCGCCGTCCGCATCGGCCACGGCACCAGCTCCACCCAGGACCCCGAACTCCTCGCGTACCTGGCCGAGCACCGCATCGCGCTGGAGGTCTGCCCGACCTCCAACATCGCCACCCGCGCGGTCACCGACCTGGACCTGCACCCCGTCAAGGAGATGGTCGCCGCGGGCGTGCTCGTCACCATCAACAGCGACGACCCGCCGATGTTCGGCTCCGACCTGAACAACGAGTACGCGGTGGCCGCGCGTCTCCTCGACCTCGACGAGCGCGGTCTCGCCCAGCTCGCCAAGAACGCCGTGGAGGCCTCCTTCCTCGACGGGGCGGGCAAGGCGAAGCTCAGCGCGGAGATCGACACGTACACGGCCGAATGGCTCGCGCGCTGACTCCCCTTGATCCCGCCGGCCCCTGAGAATGGGGCCATGCGCACCCTGACTGCCGTCGGCCACCGCGGCGATCCCTACCGTGTCCGTGAGAACACCCTGCCCTCGATCCGCTCAGCCCTCGCACGCGGGGCGGACGCGGTCGAGATCGACGTACGGCTGACCCGCGACGGAGTGCCGGTACTGCTCCACGACGAGACGCTCCAGCGGCTGTGGGGCCATGACGTGCGCCTGGACGCCGTCACGGCCCCACAGCTCAAGGAGCTGACGCAGGGCGGGGTCCCGACGCTGCGCGACGCGCTGATGGCGGCCGGGGCGGGCCGGCTGATGCTCGACCTGCCGGGTGCCTCGTACGAGGCGGTTCGGACCGTGGTGGACCAGGTCCGCGAGTGCGGGGCGCGCGAGCGCACGTACTACTGCGCGGGGCCGAACACCATGCTGTCGGTGCGCGCCGCCGATCCGGGCGCGGAGATCGCGCTGACCTGGACCACTCTGTCACCGCCGCGCCGCGTGCTGCTCGACGCGGTCGCCCCGCGCTGGCTCAACTACCGCTTCGGGCTGGTCAGCCGGGAGCTCACGGACGCGCTCCACCGGGACGGCCTGCTGGTGTCGGCCTGGACCGCGGACACCAAGCGGACGATGCGCAGGCTCCTCGAGGCAGGGGTCGACTCGATCACCACGAACCGGGTGGACGCGCTGACCACCGTACGGGCCGAGCTCGGCCGGTGATACGCGCGCGCGTCGTGCGGCTCGGCCGGGCCTGGCCGTGGGGGGTGGACCTGGGTCTGACGCTGCTGGTGCAGCTGGCCGTCACGATGCCGTTCGTGCTGCCGCGGGAGGCCGGGCTGCCGGCCGTGACCTGGGGCTCGTACGCGATGACCACGCTGGGAGTGCTGCCGCTGGTGTGCCGGAGGTACTGGCCGGTCCCCGTGCTGACGGTGATCCTGCTCGTCGGCGGTGTCTACAAGTGGGCGCTCGACGGCCCCGGCCAGCCGCTGCCGTACGCGGGGCTGATCGCCTTCTACACGGTCGCGCTGCTGTGCCCCGCACGGGTGCGGGTGGCGGTCGGGGCGCTCTCGGTGGCGGCCGTCGTCGCGTCCGTGGGGCTGGCGCCGGGAGCGGCCAGGGAGCTGTCCTTCACCCTGTTCTGTGCCGGCGCCGCCTACGTGCTGGGCCGGCTCCAGTACACGCGGCAGGCTTACACCGCAGCCGTGGAGGACCGGGCGGCGCAGCTGGAGCGGGCGAACCGGATCGAGGCCGAGCAGGCCGTGGCCCGCGAACGGGCCAGGATCGCACGGGAGATGCACGACATCCTCTCGCACGCCGTCAGCATCATGATCGTGCAGGCGGAGGCCGGTCCGGTGGCGGTACGCCGGGCCCCGGAGCGGGCCGAGGCGGCCTTCGACGCGATCTCGGAGACCGGCCGGGAGGCGATGGTGCAGCTGCGGGCGATGCTCGGGGTGCTGAGGGAGGACGGGCCGGCGCCGCGTGAGCCGCAGCCGGGGGTCGCGACGCTGCCCCGGCTGCTGGACCGCGTGCGGCAGGGCGGGCCGCAGGTCTCGTACGAGGAGACCGGCGAGGTCCGGGCGCTGGCCCCCGCAGTGGACACGACCGTGTACAGGATCGTGCAGGAGGCCCTGACGAACGTGGTGAAGCACGCCGGGGCCCGGCGCGTGGCGGTCCGGCTCCACCACGCGCGGGAGGAGCTGACGGTCACGGTGACGGACGACGGGCGGGGTCCGGCCGGGGGCGGTGCCGGCGGGCACGGCCTGATAGGGGTCCGGGAGCGGGCCGCCGCGCACGGCGGGTCGGTGGAGGCCGGTCCAGGGCCGGGCGGACGGGGGTTCTCGGTGCGGGTGGCCCTTGTAACCTCGCCGGTGGAGGTGGGGAATTGACGATCCGTGTGGTGGTGGCGGACGACCAGGAGCTGGTGCGCAGCGGGTTCGCGATGATCCTGGACGCCCAGGAGGACATCGAGGTCGTGGCGGAGGTGGGGGACGGAGCGGCGGCGGTGGAGGCGGTGGCCCGGCAGGCGCCGGACGTGGCGCTGCTGGACATCCGGATGCCGGTGCTGGACGGGATCGAGGCGTGCCGGACGATCTCGGCGCGCAGCGCGTGCCGGACGGTGATGCTGACGACCTTCGACTCGGACGAGTACGTGTACGAGGCGCTGCACGCGGGGGCGAGCGGGTTCCTGTTGAAGGACGTGCGGCGGGACGATCTGGTGCACGCGGTACGGGTGGTGGCGGCGGGCGAGTCGCTGCTGGCGCCGTCGGTGGCCCGGCGGCTGATCGAGGAGTACACGGCGGCGACGGCGCGGCCTGCGGTCGCGGCGCTCGCGGCGGACCGCCTGGAGGTGCTGACGGCTCGCGAGCGGGAGACGCTGCTGCACTTGGGGCGGGGGCTGTCGAACGCGGAGATCGCGGCGGCGCTGGTGGTGAGCGAGCACACGGTGAAGTCGCACGTGGGAAACGTGCTGGCGAAGCTGGGGCTGCGGGACCGGATCCAGGCGGTGATCTGCGCGTACGAGACGGGCCTGATCGCGGCGGGGACGCCGACAGGGACTTCGGCGAGGGCGTAGGCGGGGGCGCCGACAGGGACTTCGGCGGGGCATCGGCGGAGCTCACTCTGGAGTATCTCCCTCTGGGGAGTGAGAGCCGGGCGTGTCGGCTCCCCCGCGCCGGTGAGTTGTCGTACTGCTGAAGACCCCTCCGTGGGGTGATCCACAACTACGCCTCTGACCAGCAGCATTGAGTCATCGGAGGCCGCAGTGGCCCCGGATGTCTCACAGGGGGATCCCGTCATGCATGCTCGTACGCGCACACTGATCGCCGCCGCTCTGGTGCTGGGGATCGTTTCCGGTCCGGTCGTAGCCCATGCCGCACCGACACCCGTCCCGGCGGAGCTGGCCGCGCCCGTCGTCCGTACGCCGCCCGACGCCGCGGCGCTGGAGAAGGCGATCGCCGGGCTGGGTCCCGAGCACAAGGACGCGACGGCCGCGCTGGTCCGGGTCGGAGGTACGAGCGGCAGCTGGCACGGCAGTTCGGGCGTCTCGGACATCCACACCGGGCGGAACGCGGTGGAGCAGGGACGCTTCCGGGCCGGATCGGTGACCAAGACCTTCACCTCGGCGGTGGTGCTCCAGCTCGCGGCCGAGGGCCGGGTGGATCTGGACCGGCCGGTCCGGTGGTACCTGCCCGGGACCGTCCCCGACACCTACAGAACGGTCACCGTCCGGCAGCTGCTCAACTACACCAGCGGCATACCGGCGGCGGACGGCCCGGGCGACTCCTTCGAGGCCCAGTGGGAGCACCGCTTCGATGTCACCGACCCCCACGCGCAGTTGGCCAATGCCTTCGCCAAGAAGCCGGAGTTCACCCCGGGCACCGCCCAGCACTACCTGAACATCAACTACACGGCGCTGGGCGTGCTCATCGAGAAGGTGACGGGCACGACGTACGAGGAGGCGGTCGCCCGGCGGATCCTGAAGCCGCTGGGACTGCGTCAGACCTCCTTCCCGGCCCGGACGCAGACGAAGATCCACGGTCTGCACAACCGGGGCTACCAGGCGGTGATGAAGGCGGACGGCTCCAGGGAGCTGCGGGACGTGACCGAGTGGAACTCTTCGGACCGGTGGGCGGCGGGGGACATCATCTCGACCACGGCCGATCTGGAGCGGTTCACGATAGCCCTGTTCACCGGCCGGATCGTGCCGGCGGCCCAGCTGGAGGAGATGTTCACGGTACCGGCCGTGAAGGACTTCGCGAGCGGGAAGGACGCCGCGCTGACGGCGGGGATGTCCAGGATGGTCCTGCCCGACGGCACCGTGGCCTGGGGCAAGTCCGGGGGCCGGCACGGCTACAACACGGCGATCGGCGCCACCCGCGACCTCTCCCGCACCCTCGTGTACTCGGTGAATTCCACCGACGCCAAGGGCCAGTACATGAACCCGGTCGCCCTCGGCATCGTGATGGCGGCCTTCGCTAAGCAGGCATCGCCTCGAGGCGCTTGATCATGCGGCGCAGAATCAGCAGCGGGATCACCCCGAGGACGCCGAACGACATGTCGATGACGCTCCACCAGAAGGGTATGCCGCGGATCGGGCCGCAGATCAGGGCGAGCGGGATGATGCCGGCGCAGGCCACCATGCCGGCTTCGACGATCCAGATGTTGCGGACCGGGTCCCGGTGGACGCCGTAGAAGAAGACGGCGATGACGAGGTGGGCGAAGGCGAGCCAGTCGGTGCCGTAGAGGAGGAAGGGGTATGCGGCGTCGGCGTGATCCAGTCCGTCGCCCACCCGCCGCAGCCACTCGTTGTCCAGCAGGGCATTGGCCCAGCGGAGCTCGCTGACCAGGGGGAAGGCCGTCAGTCCGCTGAGCACGAGGCAGACGAGGAACAGGGTCAACAAGGCACGGATCCGCCGCTGAAGGGCGCTTCTCTCGCTCATGGAAGGAAGCCTACGCCGATTTCTGAACGCGTTCAGCCAAAATGATGAACGCGTTCAATTCTCGCCGCTCGTGATCAGAGGCCGACGATCGCGTTCCACCGCAGGGCGAGGGAGCGGCGTTCGGCCGAGGAGATGTCCCGGGCCACGACGAGCCGCTTGCGCATGTCGCCGTCGGGGAAGACCAGCGGGTTCTCGGCGAGTTCGGCGGTCTCCCTGTCGCCGGAGCCGGCCAGCACCTCGCGGGCGGCCGGGACCGGACAGACGTAGTTGACGGAGGCGGCGAGCTCGGCCGCCACCTCCGGGGCGTAGTAGTGGTCGATCAGAGCCTCCGCATTGGCCTTGTGCCGGGCCAGGTTGGGCACGAGGAGGCTCTCCGCCCAGAGTTCGGCCCCCTCCTCAGGGACCACGAACTCGATGTCCGGGTTGTCGGCCTGCAGCTGGATGGCGTCACCGGAGTAGGCCTGGCAGGCCAGGACGTCGCCCTTGCTCAGATCGGAGGTGTAGTCGTTGCCGGTGAAGCGGCGGATGTGCTGCTTGCGCACCATGTCCTCGATCCGGTCGCACATCCGGTGGAAGTCGGACTCCGTCCAGCGGGTGACGTCCACCCCGTCACCCTGCATCAGCAGCGCGAAGGACTCGTCGAGGCCGGAGAAGAGGGTGACTTTGCCCGCGAGGTCGGGGTGCCAGAGGTCCTCGACCGACTTGATCTCCCGGCCGAGTGCCCTGCGGTTGTAGGCGATGCCGGTGATCCCCGACTGCCAGGGCACGGTGTGGAGCCGGCCCTCGTCGAAGGCGGGGGAACGCAGTTGCGGGTCCAGGTGCCGGGCCACGTTCGGCTGCGCCGGGCGGTCCATCTTCTGGGCCCAGCCGAGGTGGACGAAGCGCGCCGCCATCCAGTCACTGACCACGACCAGGTCGTGGCCGGTCTCCTGGTGGTTCATCAGGGCCGGGCTGACCTTGCCGAAGAACTCGTCGTTGTCGTTGATCTCCTCGGTGTACCGGACCTCGACGCCCGTCCGCTCGGAGAAGGCGTCGAGCGTCGGACGGCGCTCGTCGTCCCCGTCGTCGGTGTCGATGTACAGCGGCCAGTTGGAGAAGGCGACGGTCCGGTCCCCCGCGGACCGGTCGGGGCCCTCACGCCGGTCCTCGGGGACATAGGCGGCGGGGACTCCGCAGCCGCTGAGGGCGGCCAGCAGGCCCGTGGCACCGAGGCCGCGCAGGGCGGCGCGGCGGGAGAAGGCGGGTTCAGGCATGGGCTCAGCCTCGGGGAACGCGAAGGGGCGGGCAATAGACATGTTGTCTACCGCCCGCCCCGTCAACGCTGTGCTGTGATCGATGCGACCGATCAGCCGTCGAGCGAGGTCATGACGTGCTTGATGCGCGTGTAGTCCTCGAAGCCGTAGGCGGAGAGGTCCTTGCCGTAGCCGGACTTCTTGAATCCGCCGTGCGGCATCTCGGCGACGAGCGGGATGTGGGTGTTGATCCACACGCAGCCGAAGTCGAGGTTCTTGGACATCCGCATCGCGCGGCCGTGGTCCTTGGTCCACACGGAGGAGGCGAGGGCGAACTCGACGCCGTTCGCGTACTCCAGGGCCTGGGCCTCGTCCGTGAAGGACTGGACGGTGATGACGGGCCCGAAGACCTCGTGCTGGATGATCTCGTCGTCCTGCTTGAGGCCGGAGACCACGGTCGGGGCGTAGAAGTAGCCCTTCTCGCCGACCTGGTGGCCGCCCGCCTCGACCTTGGCGTGGGCGGGGAGGCGCTCGATGAAGCCCGCGACCTGCTTGAGCTGGTTCGGGTTGTTCAGCGGGCCGTACAGCACGTCCTCGTCGTCCGGCTGGCCGGTCTTGGTGTCCGAGGCGGTCTTGGCGAGCGCGGTCACGAACTCGTCGTGGATCGACTCGTGCACGAGCACACGGGTGGCGGCCGTACAGTCCTGGCCGGCGTTGAAGTAGCCCGCGACCGCGATGTCCTCGACGGCCTTGGCGATGTCGGCGTCCTCGAAGACCACGACCGGGGCCTTGCCGCCGAGCTCCAGGTGAACGCGCTTGACGTCCTTGGACGCGCTCTCGGCGACCTGGACGCCCGCGCGCACCGAGCCGGTGATGGAGGCCATCGCCGGGGTGGAGTGCTCGACCATGGCCTTGCCGGTCTCGCGGTCACCGCAGAGGACGTTGAAGACGCCCTTGGGCAGGATCGAGTCGATGATCTCCGCCATCAGGACGGTGGAGGCCGGGGTGGTGTCCGAGGGCTTGAGCACCACGGTGTTGCCCGCGGCGATCGCCGGAGCGAACTTCCACACGGCCATCATCATCGGGTAGTTCCACGGCGCGACCTGGGCGCAGACGCCGACCGGCTCACGGCGGACGATCGAGGTCATCCCCTCCATGTATTCGCCGGCCGAACGGCCTTCCAGCAGTCGGGCGGCACCGGCGAAGAAGCGGATCTGGTCCACCATCGGCGGCAGCTCCTCGCTGGCCGTGAGGCCCAGCGGCTTGCCCGTGTTCTCCGACTCCGCGGCGACGAGCTCGTCCGCGCGCGCCTCGAAGGCGTCCGCGATCTTCAGCAGCGCCTTCTGGCGGTCCGAGGGCGTGGTGTCACGCCAGCCCGGGAAGGCCGCCGCGGCGGCGGCCATGGCGGCGTCGACATCGGCCTGGCCCGACAGCGGGGCGGTGGCGTACACCTCGCCGGTGGCCGGGTTCACCACCTCGGTGGTCCGCCCGTCGGCGGCGTCCTTGAACTCCCCGCCGATGTAGTTGCGCAGACGACGCAGTTCGGTGGTCACTACAGCCACACTCCTGATCACATGTCCAACGATTGAGACGAATCCCAAGCCTAGCCTCTCGGCGGACGCTTTCGACAGACCCGGATGCCACCAACTACGAAATCGGTGAGATCAGAGTCGCCAGACAACGGATTTCATCGATTCCGTCTTGCGGAACAGACGACTCCTCGTGCACAGTGAGGTCGTGGTCAGTCGAAGCGCAGATTCCAGGAACAGACAACCGTCCCCTTCGGTCGATGCTGTGTCCCTGGCGATCATCGAGCAACTGCAGGAGGACGGTCGCCGTCCCTATGCCTCCATCGGCAAGGCCGTCGGCCTGTCCGAAGCGGCTGTGCGCCAGCGCGTGCAGAAGCTGCTCGACCAGGGCGTCATGCAGATCGTCGCCGTCACCGACCCGCTCACCGTGGGCCTGCGGCGCCAGGCCATGGTCGGCATCAACGTCGAGGGGGACCTCGACCCGGTGGCCGACGCCCTGACCGCGATGGCCGAATGCGAGTACGTGGTGATGACCGCCGGCTCGTTCGACCTGATGGTGGAAATCGTCTGCGAGGACGACGACCACCTGCTGGAAACGATCAACAAGAAGATCCGCACGCTCCCCGGCGTGCGCTCAACCGAAAGCTTCGTTTACCTGAAGCTGAAGAAGCAGACCTACATGTGGGGAACTCGATAGCCCGTGAGCCAGGACCTCTCCAAAACCGCGTACGACCACCTGTGGATGCACTTCACCCGCATGTCGTCCTACGAGAACGCGCCCGTCCCCACCATCGTGCGTGGTGAGGGCACCTACATCTTCGACGACAAGGGCAAGCGCTACCTCGACGGTCTCGCCGGACTGTTCGTGGTCAACGCCGGTCACGGCCGCAAGGAACTGGCCGAGGTCGCCTACAAGCAGGCCCAGGAACTCGCGTTCTTCCCCATCTGGTCGTACGCGCACCCCAAGGCCGTGGAGCTCGCCGAGCGCCTCGCCGACTACGCCCCGGGCGACCTGAACAAGGTCTTCTTCACCACGGGTGGCGGTGAGGCCGTCGAGACCGCCTGGAAGCTCGCCAAGCAGTACTTCAAGCTGCAGGGCAAGCACACCAAGTACAAGGTCATCTCGCGTGCGGTCGCCTACCACGGCACCCCGCAGGGCGCCCTGTCCATCACCGGTCTGCCGGCCCTGAAGGCCCCCTTCGAGCCGCTGGTCCCCGGCGCGCACAAGGTGCCGAACACCAACATCTACCGCGCCCCGATCTACGGCGACGACCCCGAGGCCTTCGGCCGCTGGTGCGCCGACCAGATCGAGCAGGAGATCCTCTTCGAGGGCGCCGACACCGTCGCCGCCGTGTTCCTGGAGCCGGTGCAGAACGCCGGCGGCTGCTTCCCGCCGCCGCCCGGGTACTTCCAGCGGGTCCGCGAGATCTGCGACGAGTACGACGTGCTGCTCGTCTCCGATGAGACGATCTGCGCCTTCGGCCGCCTCGGCACGATGTTCGCCTGTGACAAGTTCGGCTACGTCCCGGACATGATCACCTGCGCCAAGGGCATGACCTCGGGCTACTCCCCGATCGGTGCCTGCATCGTCTCGGACCGCCTCGCGGAGCCCTTCTACAAGGGCGACAACACCTTCCTGCACGGCTACACCTTCGGCGGCCACCCGGTCTCCTCCGCGGTCGCGCTGGCGAACCTCGACATCTTCGACAAGGAAGGCCTCAACCAGCACGTGCTGGACAACGAGGACGCCTTCTTCTCGACGCTGAAGAAGCTGCACGACCTGCCGATCGTCGGCGACGTCCGCGGCAACGGGTTCTTCTACGGCATCGAGCTCGTCAAGGACAAGAACACCAAGGAGTCCTTCACGGACGAGGAGACGGAGCGCGTGCTCTACGGCTTCCTCTCCAAGGCGCTCTTCGACAACGGCCTGTACTGCCGGGCCGACGACCGCGGCGACCCGGTCATCCAGCTGGCCCCGCCGCTGATCGCCGACCAGGGCACCTTCGACGAGATCGAAGGCATCCTGCGCTCGGTGCTCACCGAGGCGTGGACCAAGCTGTAAACAGCCGCCGGACCGTCAGGCGGTGAGCCGTCCGACGCCGCATTGGTCCGACCACACGGCCCGGATCCTCCGTTCGAGTGAGAACGCGGGGGTCCGGGCCGTGTGCTGTCACCATCCAAGACGTTCGTCTCTTTACATCTCACTGTGGCGCCAGTGACCGAACCGGCTCCGCTTCGTTCCCCCGGACGGAGGTGTACGCCATGGTGGCTCCAGCGGACTCTGCCCCGCCTGACAATGCCCCGCTCCAAGACGATCAGCTCTGGGCGCGCTCCCTTCACTACTCCCACAGCGGTTCCCCAGGGCTCATCGGCGTCTCCGTCGGAATCCGCCAGGGCGAGATCCTGGCCCTGACCGGACCGCGCGGCAGCGGGAAGACCACGCTGCTGCGCTGCCTGTCCGGACACCTGCGGCCCGAACAGGGCGAGGTCTGGTTCAACAGCGTCCCCGTGCACACCATGGGCGCGCTGGCCCGTGAGCGGCTGCGCCGCGACCGGTTCGGCTGGATCGGCCCCGAGCCACAGCTGCTGCCCGAGCTGAAGGTGTGGGAGAACGCGGCCCTGCCGCTGCTGATCGCCGGTGCCTCCCACCGCGCCGCCAAGCACGCCGCCTGCGAATGGCTGGACCGCCTGGACATCGGCGGCTTCGCCCGCAAGCGCCCCAGGGCCCTCACCCGGGCGGAGTCCCAGCGGGTCGCGCTGGCCCGGGCCCTGGTCAACGAGCCCGCGGTGATCTTCGCCGACGATCCCACGGCCCCGCTGCACCGGACAGAGCGCGCCCTGCTGCTCCGTACGCTGACCACCGCGGCACGCTCCCACGGGATCACCGTGCTGCTGGCCACCCACGACGAGGAGACGGCGGGCGTCGCCGACCGCCGCCTGCCCCTGCTCGACGGCCGCACCGCCGCCGCTGCGGGGCCCTGCGCCCCCGAGACCACGGAGGACCAGGCCGCGTGCTCGCTCTCCGCCTAGCCCGCGGCTCCCGTCCGCTCGTCCAGCTGCGCCGGCTCCTCGTCGCCGCCGCCTCGGCCGGTACCGGGTTCCTGCTGCTCTACGTGCTCGCCGAAGCGGTGGCCCGGCCGGCCGGATCGTTCCCTCGCCTGCTGTGGGCCCTGGTGCCGCTGGCCGCCACCGTCCACTTCGCCGTCGCCGTGGCCCGGACCGACCCGGCGACCCGGCCCCGGGAAGGACTGGACGCCGCCGGGCTGGGTCCCGTACGGCTCAGTCTCGTCGCGGCGATCTCCACCGCCGTCGCCTGCACCCTGGGCAGCGCCCTGGCGCTGGCCGCCTTCCTCCACCTGCGCGGCGAACTGGCCGGGCTGCCGTTCGACGGAGCCGGGGCCGGGCTGCTCCACGCCGACCAGCCCCTGCCCGTCGCTGCCTCCCTCACCCTCCTGACGCTGCTCCCCCTCACCGCGTCGGCCGCCGCCGCATGCACCCTGCGCCGCCGCACCCCCCTGGCCCCGCAGACAGGACTGCCCTGGGGCATCGCGCTGACCGCCTGCGGACTCGCCGTCGAGGTGTACGCGGGGCGGGGCGGGCCCGGCGTGCTCGCCGGCTGGTCGCTCATCGCGATCGGCCTCGCCCTCGCCGGGCCCGGCCTGGCCTACGCGGGCGGCACCATGGTCCAGGCCGTGCGCCCCGGCGCCCTCCGGCTGCTGGCCGGGCGGGCCCTCCAGAAGGAGGCACCCCGGCTCGGCCCGCCCCTCGGAGTGCTGTGCGCGCTCGGGGCGGGCGCCCTCACCGCTCTGGCCCTGCGCGACCGGGTCGGGCTGCTCGACCCGCTGGGCCCGCTGACCGCACCTGCCGCCACCCTCGTCGCCGTGTGCGCCGCCGCGACCCTTCTCACATCCGCGGTGGAGGCCCGTCAGGGCCGCGCCGCCGACCGCGAGGCCCTGCACGACCTCGGGGCTCCCGCCAAGGTCCTCCGTACGGCCGCGAGTTTGCGGGCAGCCGCCTTGATCGCCGTGTGCGTGCCGGTCAGCTGGGGTGTGGCACAGCTGACGTCCCTGGCACTGACCCGCTGACCCGGGCAGCCCTTAGGGTGGGCCGAATGGTCAACGCAGACATCGAGATCGAGACGCTCGCCGAATTCGACCAGGTCGTGGCCCGCGGCTCGCTCAGCGGTTACCGGATCCAGTCGGTCAACCTCCTGGAGCGGACCTTCGCGCTGCTGTCCGCCGACACCTCGGCGGCCGTGTTCCTGGGCTGCCCGATGGAACCCGACGCCTCGGTGAAGGTCCGCGCCGACGGCGCGCTGGTCTTCCCGCCCGTGCCGGACCTGCCGTTCAATCCGTACCGGGGCCTGCTGTACACGCCCGAGGAGCTGTTCGCCGGGCTGCCCAGCGGGTACGAGGCCACTCCGGACGCCCAGGCCTACGCCTGGTTCCAGGAGACCAAGGCGGACGGCGACGTCTTCTCCTCGATGCTGCGCTCCATCCACGACGACGCCATATCCGACGCCCTCGACGAGCACCTCGCCGGTGCCCGGGTGGTCGGCGTGATGGGCGGCCACGCGATGTCCCGCGGCGGTACGGACTACCGGGGTGCGGCCGAGCTGGGCCGGGTGCTGGCCCGGTCCGGGCTCATGGTTGCCACCGGCGGCGGCCCCGGCGCGATGGAGGCCGCCAACCTGGGCGCCTACCTGGCCCCGGCCCCGGACGAGGCCCTTCCGGAAGCCCTGGAGCTGCTGGCCAAGGCGCCGTCCTTCGCTCCGTCGGTGTCCGACTGGGCGCAGGCGGCCTTCGCCGTTCGCGACCGCTGGCCCGGTGGCGGCGACTCGGTGGGCATCCCGACCTGGTTCTACGGTCACGAGCCGCCGAACGCCTTCGCGGGACACGTCGGGAAGTACTTCGCGAACGCCACCCGCGAGGACGGGCTGCTGGCGCGGTCCACGGCGGGCGTGGTCTTCCTGCCGGGTGCGGCGGGCACGGTGCAGGAGATATTCGACAGCGCGACGCCGAACTACTACGCGTCGCGTGGCGAGCCGGCGCCGATGGTCCTGGTCGACCGGGCCCACTGGACCGAGCACCTCCCGGCCTGGCCCCTGCTCCAGGCGCTGGCGCGCGGCCGGGCGATGGAGTCCCGGATCGCGCTGGTCGACTCGGTGGACGAGGTCCCCGGTGTCCTCGCGTCAATGAGCTGAGCTCCGGAAGCAACTTCCCGGCCGGTTCTCACGTCTGGCAGAGGTACCGCAAAACCTGCCAGACGTGAACGGAGCCCTTGGTGCTCATAGGCCTGCTGACCGCTGTCGCGGCGTCCATCTGCTACGGGACGGGATCCGTGCTGCAAGCCGTCGGATCGCGCCGCGCCGCCCGGATGTCCCCGTCCACCGCCGGGGTGACGGCGCACGGCGGCCCCAACCTGTCGTCCACCGCCAAAGCCGCGATGACCTGGGAGTTCATCGTCGGCACGATCCTGGACTTCGTGGGCTTCGGGCTCGGCGCCCTGGCTGCCCGCCTCCTTCCCCTGTTCCTCTCGCAGACGGTGATCAGCGCCAACCTGGTGATCACGGCCGTGCTGAGCGTGAAGATGCTGGGCATCCGGCTGAGCCGCAAGGAGTGGACCTCCATCGGGGTCGTCTGCACGGCGCTGGTGCTGCTGGCGACGGCGGCGGGCCACGAGGGCGGCCACCACGCGCCGATGTCCACGCACTGGTGGCTGCTGGGGATCACCCTGCTGCTGATGGTGGGAGGCACGGTCGCGGTACGCCTCCTCGGCGGCGGGGCGGCGATCCTGGCGGGCCTGCTGTCGGGCCTGGGCTTCGGCGCGCTCGGCGTCGGCGTCCGGATCCTGGACGGTGTGGACCCGTTCGACCTCGGCACCTTCCTCTCCGACCCGGCCCTCTACGCCATTCTGGTGGCGGGAGTCGGCGGCATGTACCTGCACACGGTCGCCCTCCAGATCGGCTCGGTGAACGGCGCCACGGCGGCCCTGGTCGTCGGCGAGACGGTGCTCCCGGGCGCGATCGGCGTGCTCTGGCTCGGTGACGCCTCCCGCCCGGGCCTGGCCTGGCTGGCGGTCCTCGGCTTCGTCCTGGCCGTCGCGGGCGCGGTGGCCGTCGCCTGGTACGGCAAGCACGAGGGCGCCGAGGAGGGGGCCGGGACCCCGGTGCCTGAACCGGTCGGCTGAACCGGCCGGCCGGTGTCACCCGGTCGGCCGCCTCCCGCTGGTGGCGCGGCAGTGGCTGCCGCTTGCTGGACCGGGGGAGAGAGCGAGGGTTCGTGGAGCCCACGACCGATCGGCTGAAGACACCGCGCGCCGCCGGAATGGCCGGAGTCGGCTTCGCCCTGCTGCTCGGGGCGGCGATCGTCCTGATGAGGATCGCCACCCCCACCGGCGACGCCGCCGACGCGCCCATCGACCCCGACAAGCGCTGGGCGGTCCAGGTGGCCCTGGAGATCGTGCCCTTCGCGGGCATCTTCTTCCTCTGGTTCATGGGCGCCCTGCGCGCACACACCGGTGAGGCCGAGGACCGGTTCGTCGCCACCGTGTTCCTCGGCAGCGGCTTCGTCTTCGTGGCCACCCTGTTCGCCGCCGCCGCGGCCGCGGGCACCGTGCTGAACGAAAGCGCGCCCTCGGACTTCGGCCGCCACTACGCCTACACGCTCCTCGCGACGTACGCCATGCGGATGGCTGCCGTCTTCGTCCTCGCGACCTCGACCATCGGGCGGCTGCTCGGCGTGTTCCCCCGGCCGCTGGCCCTGCTGGGCACCGTCGTCGGCCTGGTCCTGATCGTCGTGGGTTCCGGCGTGCCTTGGTCCGAGCTGCTCTTCCCGGCCTGGGCCCTGATCATCAGCGTGCACATCCTGCGCGCCCGGCGCGGCACTCCACCCGCGGGCCGGTCGGGCCCGCCCTGATCGCTGCTGACCTGGGGATCCGTACTCCGGCAGGCAGCCCAGGGACCCCGCGTGCATCCTGGGGGGAAGGGGAGGACCGGGGATTTCGGGGGTGACGGGGTACCCAGCCGAGGAAAGGCAGAACCGTCATGAGGCTTGTCGTCGACCTCAACCGATGCCAGGGATACGCCCAGTGCGCGTTCCTCGCTCCTGATGTGTTCGCCATGCACGGCGACGAGTCGCTGCTCTACAACCCGGAGGCGGCCGCCGAGCAGCGCGAGAACGTCGAGCGCGCCGTGGCCGCCTGTCCGGTCGGTGCGATCCTCCTCGAACTGAGCGACGAGGACATGCCGAACATGCCGGCCCCGGATGCCGTGGCCGGAGCCGGTTCCCGTTCCGGAGGCGCGCGGTGACTGGTGAAGGAACACGCGACGGGGCCCTGGAGCAGCTCAAGCGCGAGGGCCGCATCGTCATCGTCGGCGCTTCGCTGGCGGGCCTGCGGGCGGCCGAGACCATGCGCGAGAAGGGCTTCACCGGTTCGCTCACGATGATCGGCGACGAACCGTACGAGCCCTACGACCGGCCCCCGCTGTCCAAGCAGGTGCTGCTGGGCAACGCGGTGGCGGACCACACGGCACTCCCCCGCCGCCGGGCGATCGACGCCGACTGGCGCCTCGGGGTCCCCGCCACGGGCCTGGACATGGCCGCCCGCCGGGTCCTGCTCGGCAACGGCGACGAGGTGGAGTACGACCGGCTGCTGATCGCCACCGGTGTCCGGGCGCGGCCCTGGCCCAACGAGGAGGAGGGCGCCCTCAAGGGAGTCTTCGTCCTGCGCACCCGCGACGACGCCGAAGGACTGCAGCAGGCCCTCGCCGCCGGCCCCCGCCGGGTGCTCGTCATCGGAGCCGGCTTCACCGGGTCCGAGATCGCCTCCGCGTGCCGGGAACGCGGCCTGAACGTCACCGTCGCCGAACGGGGCGCGGCTCCGCTGGTCGGCGCGCTCGGCGGGGTGATCGGCGAGGTCGCGGCCGAGATGCACCGCGAGAACGGGGTGGACCTGCGCACCGGGGTCATGGTGACCGGGCTGGAAGGCGACCCCTCCGGGCGGGTCCGCGCCGCCCACCTCTCCGACGGGGCCACCGTCGAGGCCGACGTCGTGGTCGTCTCGCTCGGCGCGCAGCGCAACACCGAATGGCTCGCCGGCTCCGGACTGGGTGCCGGCCCCCGCGGCATCGCCTGCGACGCGGGCTGCCGGGCCTTCGACATCCGCGGCATCGTCACCGATGACATCTACGTCGCGGGTGACGTGGCGCGTTCCCCGCACGCCCTGTTCGGCTACCAGTTCCTCTCCCTGGAGCACTGGGGCAATGCCGTCGCCCAGGCCGACACCGCCGCGCACAACATGCTCAGCGAAAGTACGGACCGCCGCCCCCACCTGTGGGTTCCGGCGTTCTGGTCCTCCCAGTTCGGGGTGAACATCAAGTCGGTCGGAGTGCCGCCGATGGGGACCGAGATCCTCGTCACGCAGGGCTCGCTCGCGGAGCGCCGGTTCGCGGCCGTGTACGGCTACCAGGACCGCGTGATTGCCGCCGTGACCTTCGACAACTGCCGGTGGCTCCAGTTCTACGAGCACCAGATCGAGACCACCGCGCCGTTCCCCCCAACGTTCTCCACGGTGGACCGCAGGCCGGAGGGGAACAAGGCGGTACCGGCGGACTTCCCCGACCCCTCGGTGCCGACGCACGGTCCGACCATCACCCTCAGCGGCTACTCGCCGGCCGACCGGAAGATGACCTTCATCCCCGCGCACCACTGACCCACGCCGCCCTCCCCACGAGGACCACGAGGACCCGTCATGACACAAGCCATCCTGCGGGAGATCATCGACTACGCGAACCGTGCGAACCCGTACCCGCTGTACGAGGAGCTCCGCAAGACCCCGGTGTCCCACGACGGGGACGGCCCGTACGTCGTCAGCACGTACTACGAGATCCAGAGCCTCCTGCACGACCCGCGGATCAGCTCCGACGCCAAGAACCTGAAGGCGACCGGAGACGATCCGCTGGGCAAGGCCGAGGAGGAGGGCACGACCCTGCCGCCGTCCTTCCTCAAGCTCGATCCGCCGGACCACGACCGGCTGCGGCGGATGACGAACCGGCCGTTCGGGCCGCCGCACGCCCCCCACCGGGTGTACGACATGCGCGAGGAACTCGGGGGTCTCGTCTCCGGGCTGATCGACTCCCTCGCCACGACCGGGAACCTGGACCGGGTCGACCTGGTCGACCAGTTCGCGTACCCCTTCCCGGTCACGGTCATCTGCCGGCTGCTCGGGGTGCCCCGCGAGGACGAGCCGCGCTTCCACGTGTGGGCGGAGACCCTCGCCGCGAGCCTGGACCCCGACCCGGACGCGGACCCCACCCAGCACGGCAAGGGCGCCATGGACGCCCGGATGGAACTGGGCATGTACCTGGCCGGACTGATCGAGGAGCGCCGCAAGAGCCCCGGCGAAGACATGCTGTCCCAGCTGGCGACCGCGGACGGCCCGGACGGCGCGATGACGACCATGGAGGTGCTCAGCACCTCCGCGCTGCTGCTGATCGCGGGCCACGAGACCACGGTCAACCTCATCACCAACGGCATGCTGACCCTGCTGCGCCACCCGGACGTCCTCAAGCGACTGCGCGAGGACCCCGCCCTGTCCGTCCCCATCGTCGAGGAGCTGCTGCGGTACGAGCCGCCCGTGCAGCTGCTGCCCCAGCGCAGCACCCTCTCCGAGATCGAGGTCGCCGGTGTGACCATCCCCAAGGGCGCGTCCCTCTGGCTGATCCTGGCCTCCGGCAACCGTGACCCGAAGCGGTTCGAGAACCCGGACCGCTTCGACCCCGACCGCAAGGACATCCAGCACCTCGGCCTCGGCAGCGGCATCCACAGCTGCTTCGGGGCACCGCTCGCCCGCCAGGAGGCCCAGCTCGCCCTGAGCGAACTCGCCCGCCGGCTGGAGAACCCCCGGCTGCTGGAGGACCCGCCGCCGTACCGGCAGAACGCGGTCCTGCGCGGCCCGCGCCACCTGCCGATCGCCTGTGACGGCATCCGCCCGTAGCTCATGCCCGGCCGACACCCGCTAGGGAGTGTCGGCCGCCGGGAGGATGACGACCTCGGTCGGAGCGAAGGTCACCGCGACCCGGTCCCCCACGGCCGGCGCCCCCACCAGTCCGCACTCCGCCTCCAGCACCGGCCCCGACTCCGGCCGCAGCAGCAGCGCGACGTGCGTGCCCCGGAAGGTGCGCGAGAGCACCTCGCACCGCAGGCCGTCCGGTCCCAGCACGACCCCCGCCGGGCGGATCAGCAGCTGCCGCTCCCCCTCCGCCGCTCCCGCGGGGACCGGTACCTTCCCCCAGGGGGTCCCCGCCACCCCGCCCGACATCACGGCCGGCACCACGTTCTCGAAGCCCAGGAACCGCGCCACGAATTCCGACGCGGGCTGTTGCCACACCTCCAGCGGGGTACCGGCCTGCGCGATCCGCCCGTCCCGCATCACCACGACCCGGTCGGCCAGCGCGAAGGCCTCCCCCTGGTCGTGCGTGACGGCCAGCACGGTCGTCCCCAGCCTGGAGAACAGCCCCCGGAGCTCCACCACGAGCCGCTCCCGCAGCCCGCGGTCCAGCTGTCCCAGCGGTTCGTCCAGCATCAGCAGCCGCGGCGACGGGGCGAGCGCCCGAGCCAGCGCGACCCGCTGCTGCTCGCCGCCCGACAGGGAGGCCACCGCGCGCTTCCCGGCGCCGGGGAGCCCGACCAGCTCCAGCAGCTCCCCGACCCGGCCCTCGCAGGTGTCCTTCGAGGAGCCCCGCATCCGCAGCCCGAAGGCGACGTTGCCGCCGACGTCCCGGTGCGGGAAGAGCTGGTGGTCCTGGAACATCAGGCCGACTCCCCGCCGGTGCACGGGCACGGCTGCCTGGTCCGCCCCGCCCAGCAGCACCCGCCCCGCGGAGACCGGCTGGAGCCCTGCGACGACGCGCAGCAGGGTGGACTTGCCGCTCCCGCTCGGCCCCAGCACGCACACGATCTCGTGCTCGGCGACCTTCAGGTCCACGGAGTCCACGACCGCCCGCTCACCGAACCGGACCGACACCCCTTCCAGCTGAAGCAGTGTCATCAGAACTCTCCGGAGGTCTTGTCGGGCCGCAGTCGCTCCAGCACCAGCAGGGACGCCGCGCACACCAGCATCAGAATCGTGCTCAGGGCCATCGCCTGCCCGTAGTTCATCTCGCCGGCCCGCCCCAGCAGCCGTGCCACGGCCACCGGCAGCGTCGGCTGGTCCGGCCGCGCGATGAAGACGGTCGCGCCGAACTCTCCGAGCGACACCGCGAAGGCGAATCCGGCCGCGATCAGCAGCGCCCGCCGCACCAGCGGCAGGTCCACCTCCCGCCAGGCCCGCAGCGGCGACGCGCCGAGCACGGCGGCCGCCTCCCGCAGCCGCCCGTCCACCGCGCGCAGCACCGGCAGCATGGTCCGTACGACGAAGGGCACGCCCACCAGCGCCTGCGCCAGCGGCACCAGGATCCACGAGGTCCGCAGATCCAGCGGCGGCTCGTCCAGGGTGATCAGGAAGCCGAAGCCCACCGTCACGGCGGACACCCCGAGCGGCAGCATCAGCAGCGCGTCGAAGCCGCGTACGAAGGGGCCCGCGCGCCGGGTCAGTGCCGCGGCCGCCAGTCCCCCGATGAACAGGGCGATCGCGGTGGCGGCGAGAGCGTACTGGAGGGAGTTCCCGATCGCCTCCAGCGGCGGCACCAGGAAGGTTCCGCCGCCGGCGCCCGCGTCCTGCAGGGCCCGGTAGAAGCCGAAGCCGTATCCGCCGGGGGCGTCGAAGGACCGTTCGACCAGCACGCCCAGCGGCAGCACGATCAGCAGGCCGATGGTGAGGAGCACCGCGCCCAGCAGCGTGCGCTGCGCCCAGCCGCGCGGCCGGTGCGTGGTCCGGCCCGGGTCCACCAGCCGCAGCGCGGTCTCGCGCCGGCGCACGGTCCAGGCGTGCACGGCGAGGATCGCACCGACCGCGGCGAACTGCACCATCGTCAGCACGGCGGCCGTGGGCAGGTCCAGGAGCTGCGCGGTCTGCCGGTAGACCTCCACCTCCAGGGTGGAGTACGCGGGCCCGCCCAGGATCAGTACGACGCCGAAGGAGCTGAAGGTGAACAGGAAGACCATCAGCGAGGCCGCGGCCACCGACGGGGCCAGCGCGGGCAGCGTCACGCGCCGCCAGGCGGCGAACCGGCCGGCGCCCAGCACCCGGGCGGCCTCCTCCTGGCGCGGATCGAGCTGTGCCCACAGCCCGCCGACGGTGCGGACGACGACCGCGTAGTTGAAGAAGACGTGCGCGAGGAGGATCGCCCAGACGGTGGTGTCGAGCCGGACGCCGACCAGTTCGTCCATCAGCCCACCGCGTCCCAGCAGCGCGAGGAAAGCGGTGCCGACGACCACGGTCGGCAGTACGAAGGGGACGGTCACCACGGCCCGCAGCAGTTGCTTGCCGGGGAATTCGAAGCGCGCGAAGACGTACGCGCCGGGGAGCGCGATCAGCAGCGTGAGCGCGGTGGAGGCGAGCGCCTGCCAGGTGGTGAACCACAGCACGGCGGCGATGCCGGGCTGGGAGATCACCTCGCCGATCCGGCCGAACTGCCAGCCGGCGTCGGTCTTGAGGCCGCGCCCGACGATCGCGGCGACGGGATAGGCGAAGAACAGCCCGAAGAAGGCCAGGGGCACGGCCATCAGGGCGAGCCGCACCGCGGTCGCCCGTCCGCCCTCGCGAGGGGCGGGGCCCGGTGCGGCGCCCCCCGGCGCCGCACCCGGCTCCTTGGTGCCGCTTACTTCACGACGAGCGAGGTCCATGCCTTGACCCACTGCTCACGGTTCTTGGCGATGGTCTCGGGAGCGACGTTCTCGGGCTTCTCGATCACCACACCGTGCTTCGTGAACAGCTCCGGCAGGACAGCGTCCTTCGTCACCGGGTTCACGAACATCTGGAGGGGCATGTCCTCCTGGAACTTCTTGCTGATCAGGAAGTCGACGAGGGCCTTGCCGCCCTCCTCGTTCTTCGCCCCCTTCAGCAGACCCGCGAACTCGATCTGGCGGAAGCAGGTACCGGTGGAGACGCCCGTCGGGGCCTCGGCCGGCTGCGGTTCGCCGTACAGCACCTCGACCGGCGGGCTGGAGGCGTAGGAGACGACCAGCGGGCGGTCGCCCTTGGCCTTCTTGCCACCCGCGGAGCCGGAGAAGCGCTCGTTGTAGGCCTGCTCCCAGCCGTCGACGACCTCGACGCCGTTGGCCTTGAGCTTGCTCCAGTAGTCCTTCCAGCCCTCTTCGCCGTACTTGCCGACGGAGGCGAGCAGGAAGCCGAGGCCGGGCGAGGAGGTCGCGGCGTTCTCGGTGACCAGCAGGTTCTTGTACTCCGGCTTGACGAGGTCGTCCAGCGTCTGCGGCGGGGCGAGCTTCTTGTCGGCGAAGTACTGCTTGTCGTAGTTGACGCAGATGTCACCGGAGTCGATCGGCGTGACCCGGTGCTCCTTGTCGAGCACGTACTCCGGCTTCACCCCGGCCAGGCCCTTGGCCTCGTACGGCGTGAAGATGCCGTTGTCGAGGGCGCGCGAGAGCAGGGTGTTGTCCACGCCGAAGAAGACGTCGCCGCGCGGGGAGCCCTTGGTGAGGATCTCCTGGTTGAGCGCCGCGCCCGCGTCCCCGGACTTCAGCACCTTGACGGTGTAGCCGCTCTGCTGCTCGAACTCCTTGAGGACCGTGTCGGTCACGTTGAAGGAGTCGTGGGAGACGAGCGTGACGGTCTTGGACTTGGGGGCGTCGCTCGCGCCCGCGGGCTTGTCCTTGGCGTCGCCGCAGGCGCTGAGCGTGGTGACGCCCAGCGCGGCCGCGAGCGCCGCGCCCGCGATCCTCTTGGTGGTGCTCACTGGTGAATTCCTCCTGGGATGTCCAGGAGAAGACGCGGCCCTGCCCGGCGCTCTGTGGGAGCGGACGCCGGGCAGGGCGCAACAGCTTGAGTGGTGACCGAACTTCCTACCCCGAATGACCGGGGCGAGGTTCAGAGGGTCTGCGGATGACGGATACCGCACTCTCAGCGCTGTGGCGCTCCCCTGTCGGAATATGAAATTGGTTCGGCCACAGGGTACCTCGTGGCCGATTGCGACCGATCGCGGCCGGAAATTGACGCTGTCGAAACTCAGCGCTCCGAAGCGGCCAGCTGACCGCACGCGCCGTCGATCTCCTGGCCGCGGGTGTCCCGTACGGTCACGGGCACACCGTGCCGGGCGATGGCCTCCACGAAGGCCTTCTCGTCCTCGGGCCGCGAGGCGGTCCACTTGGAGCCCGGCGTCGGGTTCAACGGGATCAGGTTGACGTGGACGCGCTTGCCCTTGAGCAGCTTGCCCAGCAGGTCACCCCGCCAGGCCTGGTCGTTGATGTCGCGGATCAGGGCGTACTCGATGGAGATCCGGCGGCCGGACTTCTCCGCGTACTCCCAGGCCGCGTCGAGGACCTCACGGACGTTCCAGCGGGTGTTCACGGGGACCAGGGTGTCGCGCAGCTCGTCGTCGGGCGCGTGCAGCGAGACCGCGAGGCGGCACTTGAAGCCCTCTTCGGCGAAGCGCAGCATGGCCGGGACCAGGCCGACGGTGGAGACGGTGATACCGCGCTGCGACAGGCCCAGGCCGTCGGGCTCCGGGTCGGTGAGGCGCCGGATGGCACCGACCACGCGGTTGTAGTTGGCCAGCGGCTCGCCCATGCCCATGAAGACGATGTTCGACAGCCGCGCAGGACCGCCGGGGACCTCGCCGTCGCGCAGCGCGCGCATGCCGTCGACGATCTGGTGCACGATCTCGGCGGTGGACAGGTTGCGGTCCAGGCCCGCCTGGCCGGTGGCGCAGAACGGGCAGTTCATGCCGCAGCCGGCCTGGGAGGAGATGCACATCGTGACCCGGTCGGGGTAACGCATCAGCACGGATTCGACGAGCGTGCCGTCGTGCAGCTTCCACAGGGTCTTGCGGGTGGTGTCGTTGTCGCACGAGATGTGCCGGATGACGTTCATCAGGTCCGGGAGGAGCTCCTGCTGGAGCTTCTCGCGGGAGCCCGCGGGGATGTCGGTCCACTCGGCGGGGTCGTGCGCGTAGCGCGCGAAGTAGTGCTGCGAGAGCTGCTTGGCCCGGAACGGCTTCTCGCCGATCGCGGCGACCGCCTCACGGCGCTCGGCCGGGGTCATGTCGGCGAGGTGCCGGGGCGGCTTCTTGGCCCCGCGCGGGGCGACGAAGGTGAGCTCTCCCGGAACAGGGCGGGCCATGGCAGGTACTCCTTGTAAGACGAAAGGCGCGCCGCAGAAGCAGCGCGCCTTCCAAGAGTAACCGCCCGGCGTGTTACGACGCCTTTCCGCAGGTCAGCCCGTACCCACGAACGCGGCCAGCAGCAGCCACACCACCGGTGCGGTCGGCAGCAGCGAATCGAGCCGGTCCATGATGCCGCCGTGACCCGGCAGCAGGGTGCCCATGTCCTTGATGCCCAGGTCCCGCTTGATCATCGACTCGCCGAGGTCACCCAGCGTGGCGCTTACCGCGACCGCCAGGCCCAGCAGCAGGCCCTGCCACCAGGAGCCGCCGTCGATCAGGAACTCCATGCACAGCGCGCCGGCCGCCATCGCGAAGGCCACCGCGCCGAAGAGTCCCTCGCGGGTCTTGCCGGGGCTGATGCGCGGCGCGAGCTTGTTCTTGCCGAAGCGCCAGCCGACCGCGTACGCCCCGGTGTCGCTGACCACGGTCAGGAGCAGGAAGGTGATCACCCGCTGCGGCCCGTCGTCGGCGGTGAGCAGCATCGCGACGAAGGTGGCCAGGAAGGGCACGTAGAACGCCGCGAAGGCACCCGCCGTGACGTCCTTGAGGTAGTCCTCGGGCGGCTCTGTCATCCGCCAGACGAGGACCGCCAGCACCGTCAGGGCCATCGCCACCCAGGCGCCCTCGGCACCGCGGACGTATCCGGCGATGACCATGGCCGCGCCGCCGATGGCGAGCGGGACCAGCGGGGCCTTGATGCCCTTCTTCTCCTGCAGCCGGGAGGTGAGCTCCCACAGGCCCACGACGACCGCCACGACGATGACGCCGACGAAGACCGCCTTGACGATCAGCAGCGAGGCGAAGATGACCGCACCGAGGCCGACGCCGACCCCTATGGCGGCACGCAGGTCCCGCCCCGCGCGCTTCTTAGGCGGCGGTGGCGAGGCGTCCTGCGGCTGCGGGGCATGCGGGGGCGGGGGGCTGGGCATGGGCTCCTGCGGCGGCGTCTCGGCGCGGAAGAGGGGACCGCCGTCCGGGGCGGCCCCCCGATCGCGTGCTTCCCGGTCGTCGAAGTCACGGCCGGCGGCATCGGGCACGATGGGCATGGGCCGAGTGTGCGGGCCCACCTGCGCATCGTATGCGGGACCCGCCGGAACTGGCTCCGGCTGCCAGGAAGAGTCGTTCATCAGACTTCGAGGAGCTCGGCTTCCTTGTGCTTGAGCAGCTCGTCCACCTGCGCGACGTACTTCGCGGTGGTGTCGTCGAGCTCCTTCTCCGCGCGGCGCACCTCGTCCTCGCCGGCCTCCTTGTCCTTGACGAGCTTGTCAAGGGCGTCCTTCGCCTTGCGGCGGACGGCGCGCAGGGAGATCTTGGAGTCCTCGGCCTTGGTGCGCGCGACCTTGATGTACTCCTTGCGGCGGTCCTGCGTCAGCTCGGGGAAGGTCACCCGGATGATGCTGCCGTCGTTGCTCGGGTTGACGCCGAGGTCGGAGTCGCGGATGGCCTGCTCGATGTTGCGCAGGGCGCTCTTGTCGAACGGGGTCACGATCGCCATGCGCGGCTCGGGCACCGAGAAGGACGCGAGCTGGTTGATGGGCGTGATGGCGCCGTAGTACTCCGCCACGATCTTGTTGAACATCGCCGGGTGCGCACGGCCGGTGCGAATCGCGGCGAAGTCTTCCTTGGCGACGACGACGGCCTTTTCCATCTTCTCCTCGGCCTCGAGGAGGATCTCTTCGGTCACCACGTGCTCCTGCATGTCTTGAATGGATGGTTCAGGCGGGCGGGGCGGGCGGGGCCGGTCCGGGCTCGGTCCGGCGCGGCGGACTGCTAGGCCCGGGTTCCCTGGTCGCTGACGAGCGTGCCGATCTTCTCACCCTTGACGGCGCGCGCGATATTGCCCTCGGCGAGCAGCTCGAAGACGAGGATCGGCAGCTTGTTGTCGCGGCACAGCGTGATGGCGGTCGCGTCCGCGACCTTGAGGTCGCGGGAGAGGACCTCTCCGTACTCCAGCGCGTCGAACTTCACCGCGTCCGGGTTCTTCTTCGGGTCGGAGTCGTAGACCCCGTCGACACCGTTCTTGCCCATGAGCAGGGCCTCGGCGTCGATCTCCAGGGCGCGCTGGGCGGCCGTGGTGTCGGTGGAGAAGTACGGCATGCCCATGCCGGCGCCGAAGATGACGACGCGGCCCTTCTCCAGGTGCCGCACGGCACGCAGCGGGATGTACGGCTCCGCGACCTGACCCATGGTGATGGCGGTCTGCACGCGGGAGTCGATGCCTTCCTTCTCCAGGAAGTCCTGGAGGGCGAGGCAGTTCATGACCGTGCCGAGCATGCCCATGTAGTCGGAGCGGGCCCGGTCCATGCCGCGCTGCTGGAGTTCGGCGCCGCGGAAGAAGTTTCCGCCGCCGATCACGACGGCGATCTCCGCGCCGTCACGGACCACCGCGGCGATCTCGCGCGCGATGGCGTGGACGACGTCGGGGTCGACGCCCAGTCCTCTGCCACCCGAGAAGGCCTCGCCCGACAGCTTCAGCATGAAGCGGCGGCCCTTCTTGTCCTGGTCGCTCTTGTCGTCGGATGCGGTGTGGGGGTCCACGCCCTGATTCATGGAGATCTCCTCGTGCACATACGAAGAAGGCCATTGCCGGTGGGTCCTCGCGGTTCCCTCTGCGGCAATGGCCTCCTCGTCAGATCTGCGGTCGCCTCGCGCAAGCGCGGACGACTGCCTCAGACCCTACCGGGGTCCGGTGTCCGTCGCGTACGGACGGACTCAGATGCCGACCTTGATGCGGCTGAAGCGCTTCAGGGTGACACCGGCCTCGTCCAGAACCTTCTGGACGGACTTCTTGTTGTCCAGGGCGTACGCCTGGCCCAGCAGGGTGGCGTCCTTGAAGAAGCCGTTGATGCGACCCTCGACGATCTTCGGCAGGGCAGCCTCGGGCTTGCCCTCCGCGCGGGTGACCTCTTCGGCGATGCGACGCTCGGACTCGACCTTCTCGGCCGGAACGTCTTCCTTGGAGAGCCACTGCGGGGCGAACGCGGCGATGTGCTGCGCGATACCGCGGGCGACCTCGGCGTTCTCCTTGTCGAGCTCGACGAGGACACCGATCTGGAACGGCAGGTCGGGCATCGTGCGGTGCATGTACGACGCGACGTAAGCGCCGGAGAACTGCGCGAAGCGGTCCAGGACGATCTTCTCGCCGAGGTTGGCGTTCGCCTCGTCCACGAAGGCCGTGACGGTCTTGCCGGGCTCGATCTCGGACGCGAGCAGCGCCTCGATGTCGGCCGGGGAGGTGGCGGCGACGTGCGCGGCCAGCTGGTTGGCGACAGCCAGGAACTTCTCGCCCTTGGCGACGAAGTCGGTCTCGCACTTCAGCTCGACGAGGACACCGGAGGTGTTGTCGTCGGCGATCAGGGAGACGACGGCACCGTTCTCGGCAGAACGGCCCTCGCGCTTGGCGACGCCCTTCTGACCCTTGATGCGGAGGGCCTCCTGGGCCTTCTCGACGTCGCCGTCAGCCTCGACCAGCGCGTTCTTGCAGTCCAGCATGCCGGCGCCGGTGAGCTCGCGGAGCTTCTTGACGTCAGCGGCGGTGTAGTTCGCCATGAGTCTGTGATTCTCTCTCGAAGTCGTAGATCTACGGGTGAACGGCGGAGGCGCCGCGCCTCAGGCGCGGCTCCCCCGCCGTCATCGTCCGTGCTGCGAGTGCCCGGCGCGTGAACGCCGGGCGCTCTCAGTGGGTCAGGCCTGCTCGGCGTCGGCGGCCGGGGCCTCGACAGCCTCGGCGGCCGGGGCCTCGACAGCCTCGGCGGCCGGGGCCTCGGCGACAGCGGCCTCGGCCGGAGCGGCCTCGGTCTCGTCAGCCTTCTTGTCGCCCTCGAGCAGGTCGCGCTCCCACTCGGCGAGCGGCTCGGCGGCGGCCTTCTCGCCCGGCTTCGAGTCGCCGGTCGCGGCGCCGGAGCGGGCGATGAGGCCCTCGGCGACGGCGTCGGCGATCACGCGGGTGAGCAGGGTGACGGAGCGGATCGCGTCGTCGTTGCCCGGGATCTTGTAGTCGACCTCGTCGGGGTCACAGTTGGTGTCGAGGATCGCGACGACCGGGATGTGGAGCTTGCGCGCCTCACCGACGGCGATGTGCTCCTTCTTGGTGTCGACGATCCAGACGGCGCTGGGGACCTTCGACATCTCGCGGATACCACCGAGGGTCTTCTCCAGCTTGGTCTTCTCGCGGGAGAGGACCAGGAGCTCCTTCTTGGTGAGACCCGAGGCGGCGACGTCCTCGAAGTCGATCGCCTCAAGCTCCTTCAGACGCTGAAGGCGCTTGTAGACGGTGGAGAAGTTGGTGAGCATGCCACCCAGCCACCGCTGGTTGACGTACGGCATACCAACGCGCGTCGCCTGCTCGGCGATGGCCTCCTGGGCCTGCTTCTTGGTACCGATGAACATGATGGAGCCACCGTGCGCGACGGTCTCCTTCACGAACTCGTAGGCGCGGTCGATGTACGACAGCGACTGCAGCAGGTCGATGATGTAGATGCCGTTGCGCTCCGTGAAGATGAAGCGCTTCATCTTCGGGTTCCAACGGCGGGTCTGGTGACCGAAGTGGACGCCGCTTTCCAGCAGCTCCCGCATCGTGACGACGGCCATGGCCATCTCCTTGGTTTCTCGGTTTGGTTCCTGACGCCCCGCCGCGTCCTGCCCCATGAGGGACCGAGAGACGCTTTCACCTGGCCGTTTCCGGCTGATGCTGGGGCGTGCGAAGTCGACCCGGTGACCCGGATCGCCACAAGAAGTGTACGGGACCCGGCGGTATGCCGGGTGACGCCGTTGTCCACATCCGCCGGTCCGTCCCCAGGGCGGCGCGCGCGACGGCCGTGCGCGGGACGCTTCGGGGCATGACGACACTGCTGCTGTGCCTGCTGCTGACCCTTGCCCAGGCGGCCGCGCCCGGGGTCCGGCCACTGCCCGCGCCCCTTTCGGTGGCCCGCTGGTGGGATCCGCCCCCGACCCCGTACGCGGCCGGTCACCGCGGTGTGGACCTCTCCGCGCCGGTGGGCGCGGAGCTCCGCGCGGTCGCTGCCGGCCGGGTGTACTACGCGGGCCCCGTTGCCGGCCGCGGGGTCCTGTCGATCGCCCTGCCGAACGGCCTGCGCACGACGTACGAGCCGGTCCGCCCGCTGGTCCAGGAGGGCGAGCAGGTCACGGCGGGCCAGGTGGTGGCGGTCCTGACGGAAGGCTCCCACTGCCCGGCCCCTTGCCTGCACTGGGGCCTCCTGGCGGGCGAGTCGTACCTCAACCCGCTCACCCTCCTCCCCCACCCCACTCCCCGCCTCCTGCCTTCGAGCCCCGCCCCGTCCAGCCCAGCGGACCCCTGAGACAGACACACCCTGCCCGGCCCCATCCAGCCCCGCCGGCGTTCGAGCCGCGGGGTCCCGGGGCTTCGAGCCCCGCCGGCGTTCGAGCCGCGGGGGTCCGGGGGCGGAGCCCCCGGTCCGTGAGCTGCGCCGGCGCTGCGCGGGATGGCCGGGGCCGAGCCCCGGGGACCCTCAGCCCCGGACGCCCCGCAGGGCCATGGCGACGGCCGTCTCCGTCACGACCTCCGGATCCTCGGCCGCGCCGAGCTCGATCCGCCGGACAGCGGCGTCCACGACTCCCTGGAGCAGCATCGCCGCGAGCCGGGGTTCGGCCTGCCCCAGAGAACTCAGCGCTTCGACGATCATCGCCACCAGCCCCCCGTGCGCAGCACGGATCTTCTCCCGCGCCCCGGCGTCCAGCTCGCTCGCGGAGATCGCCACGACCGCACGGTGCCGCCGGTCCCCGACCAGCCCCAGCTGGCTCCGCACATAGGCCTCGATCTTCGCTTCGGGCGACTCGGCCTGCTGCATGGCGGCCTCGATGTCGGCGGCCCAGACGGGGAAGTCCACCGCGCACAGCTCTTCGACCACGGCCGCGCGTGAGCGGAAGTATTCGTACACGGAGGACCGGGCGAGCCCGGTCCGCTCCGCGAGGGCGGGGAAGGTCAGCGCCTCCGTCCCGCCTTCGGACAACAGGGAACGCGCGGCGTCCAAGAGGGCGCCGCGCTGCATCGACCGGTGCTCGGCCACGGAGGCCGCTCGAATCCTGGGCACGACTCCACTCTACGGAGGTGCCGCAAGCTCAACGCCCCACATCCGCCAGCTTCGCGCGCAGTTGCAGCACGGACTTGGTGTGGATCTGGCTGACCCGGCTCTCGGTGACGCCCAGCACGTTGCCGATCTCTGCCAGCGTGAGCCCCTCGTAGTAGTAGAGGGTGACCACCGTCTTCTCCCGCTCGGGCAGGGTGTTGATGGCCCGCGCCAGCAGGCGTCGCAACTCCCGGTCCTCCGCCACCGCCACCGGGTTGTCGGCGGCGGTGTCCTCCAGGGTGTCCATCAGTGAGAGGCGGTCGCCGCCCTCCCCGCCGACGTGCAGCAGCTCCTCCAGTGCGACCACGTTGGCCAGGGACAACTGGCTGAAGACCGTGTGGAGATCCTCCACCCCGATCCCCATCTCCCCGGCGACTTCGCTCTCCGTCGGGGTGCGCCGCAGCTGGGCCTCCAGCGTGGCGTAGGCCCGCTCCACGGCCCGCGCCTTTTGCCGCACCGAGCGCGGAATCCAGTCCAGCGCCCGCAGTTCGTCGATCATCGCGCCGCGGATCCGGGTGATCGCATAGGTCTCGAACTTGATCGACCGGTCGATGTCGAACTTCTCGATGGCGTCGATCAGTCCGAAGACCCCGGAGGAGACGAAGTCGGCCTGTTCCACATTGGGCGGCAGGCCCACGCTGACGCGGCCCGCGACGTACTTGACCAGCGGCGAGTAGTGCAGGATCAGCTGCTCCCGCAGCCGCTCGTCACCGGTCTCCTTGTACGAGCGCCAGAGCACCTCCAGGGACGAGGGCGCGGTGGACCGCACGCTGCCGCGGGCAGCGGGGGGCACCGCAGCGCGGTCGGACCCTGAGGTGTGCTGGGGCATGCTTCGCCTTTGCCGGAGCGGGATTCCTTGGGAGCGTAGCGTGACGGGAGTGTCGCGGTGCGCGAAGAGTACGGGATCGCGCAGGGGCGCAGGGGCGACCCGACTCGCGCGGGCGACCCGGGACCGGCGCCTGGCGCACGGTCCCGGCGACTGCCACCGGGAGGACCGCGTCTCTCATCGGTTTCACTCTTTCACCGGAACGCTCCAGGTCAACGAACGCCTCGCCGGGTGGTTCCGGTTTCTGTGCCTCCTTCACGTGTTCGTCCGCTCAACTGCCAGCCGTCGCCCTGCCGTTCGACGAACCCCAGAGAGTGAAGTTCGTACAGTCTGCCGATGACTTCATCGACGCCGTTGCCGGAGGCAAGTGCCACCTGCTCCACGGGAACCGGGCGGCCGGCCGGCAGTGCTTCGAGCACCCGGGCCGTGTCGGGGTCCAGCAGGTCCCTGGCGAACACGGGGCCGCGCCGCTCGGGGGCCAGCTCGCCAATGGAGCCGACCAGTTCCGCCACCTCCGCCGCGTCGGTGACGAGCACGGCCTCGCCCCGCAGCAGTTCGTGCACCCCGGCCGAGAGCCCGCTGGTGGCGGGACCGGGGATGCCTATCGTGAACCTCCCGAGCTTCTGGGCCCGCCGGGCGGTGACCAGGGATCCGCTGCGGTGGGCGGCCTCCACGACCACCGTGCCGCGGGTGAGGGCGGCGATGACCCGGTTGCGCAGGACGAACCGGCTGGGGGTGGGGTGGCTCCCGGGCGGCAGCTCCCCCATGACGAGTCCCTGGCCGGCGATCCGGCCGAGGAGCCCGGCGTGGCCGCGGGGATAGGCGACGTCCACCCCGCAGGCCAGTACCGCCGCCGTGGCGCCGCCCGAGGCGAGGGCCCCGCGGTGGGCGGCGCCGTCGATGCCGTACGCGGCTCCCGAGACCACGACCCAGCCGCGCTCGGCGAGCCCGGCGGCCAGGGTCTGGGCCATGTGCGCGCCGTACGGGGTGCATGCCCGGGCCCCGACCACGGCGACCGAGCGCAGCGCCCAGGTCCGCAGGTTGGGCCGCCCCCGAAGCCACAGCCCGACGGGCCGGGCGTCACCGAGGTCGTCGAGCTGGGTCGGCCACTCCGCCGATCCGGGGCACACGAACCGGCTCCCCGACGCGGCGGCCAGCTCCAGGTCCCGCCGGGGGTCGGCCAGCTCCGCCCGCCTGCGGTACCCGGCGAACCGCTCCGCCCCCACCCCGGCCGGAACGCCCACCTCCGCCTCGGGCCCGGTCAGCATCCGCATCAGCCCGACGGCTCCGTATTCCCGCAGCCACCTCCCGCCCCGCTCGTCCCCGGGCTCCAGCACCCGCGTCAACGCCGCCCTCGCCAACCGATCCCCCTCCTCGTCCCCGGCTCCGGACCCGGGGACGGAACCGGGTACGGACCCGGGGACAGGGGCAGGGACGAGGAAGGGGACGGACCCGGGTCCGGGGACGGTGTCGGCCCCGGCCCCGAAGCCGGCCCCGGTCCCGGGCTCGCTCTCGGCCCCGGTCACGACCTGGCCCCCGCCGCCAGCGTCGCCCCACGGGCGATTCCGGTCCGCAGCTCCAGGGCGACGGCCACGTCCAAGGCCTCGGGCCGGTCCCGCCCGCGCAGGTCGGCAACGGTCCAGGCGACCCTCAGCACCCGGTCCAGTCCCCGCGCGGTGAGCAGCCCGCGCTCCAGATCCCGCTCCGCCTGCGCCAGCGCCCCGGGGGCCGCCTGCCATCGCGTGCGCAGCTCCTGACCGGGCACTTCCGAGTTGAGCCGCCACGGGGTGTCGGCGAGCCGGACTGCGGCGCGATCCCTGGCTTCGCGAACCCGGTCGGCGACCACCGCGGTGGATTCCCCTCGGCCGCCCTGTCCCAGCAGGTCGGACGGGGTCACGGGCTCGACCTCCACCCTCAGGTCCACCCGGTCGAGCAGCGGCCCGGACAGCCGTGCCTGGTAGCGCCGGATGACCGAGGGCGGGCACTCGCAGCCGGTTCCGAGCAGGGTGTGCCGTCCGCAGGGACAGGGGTTCGCGGCGAGCACCATCAGAAACCTGGCGGGCAGTCGTACCACCCCCGCGGCGCGGGCGATGACCACGTGCCCCGATTCGAGGGGCTGTCGCAGCGCGTCCAGTGCCCGGCTGTGGAACTCGGCGGCCTCGTCGAGGAACAGCACGCCCCGGTGCGCCAGGGAGACTGCCCCCGGCCTGGGAATCCCGTTCCCCCCTCCCACCAAGGACTGCATGGTCGCCGAATGGTGCGGCGCGCAGTAGGGCGCTCTGGCGACGAGCGGCTCTCCGGGCGGCAGGATGCCCGCTACCGAGTGGACGGCCGTGACCTCCACGGATTCCTGCCGTGTCAGCGGCGGCAACAGCCACGGCAGTCGCTCCGCGAGCATGGTCTTGCCCGCTCCGGGAGGTCCGTTGAGGAAGAGGTGGTGGTTCCCGGCGGCCGCCACCTCCAGGGCACGGCGTGCGTGGTGCTGCCCGGCCACGTCGGCGAGGTCGGGAAAGTCCGAGTCCCGCCGGCCGGGACCGCCCTGGGACAGGCCCGTACCCAGGCCTGCGCCCGGGAGGACCAGGCCGGCCAGTATCGGGTCCGGGCGGCCCGGTGGGTCCGGGGGATCCTCCTCCGGGACCACCCCGTCGGTCAGGACCGCGATGAGCTGGCGCAGGCTGCGCACCCCGAGCACCGTGACGTCCGGCACGAGCGCGGCCTCGGCGGCGCACTGCTGCGGCACCACCACGTGCCGGTAACCGGCCTCGGCCGCGGCGAGCACCGCCGGCAGGATCCCCCGGACCGGCCGCACCCGGCCGTCCAGCCCCAGCTCCCCGATGAGTACGAGGTCGGCGATCGCGCCCGGGTCGACCACCTCGGCGGCGCCGAGCACGGCGACCGCGACAGCAAGATCGAAGCCGGCTCCCGACTTCGGTACGGAGGCGGGACTGAGCCCGACCGTGAGCTTCTTCTGCGGCCAGGCCGCACCCGAGTTGACCACGGCGGCCCGCACCCGGTCCCGGCTCTCCACCAGGGTCTTGTCCGGCAGTCCCACCAGGGTGAAGGCCGCGACCCCGGGCTCCAGGTCGGCCTGGACCTCCACCACCACGCCGTCGACGCCCGCCAGGGCCACCGAACAGGCTCGGGCGAACCCCATCAGGCCACCCCCTGGACGTGCTCCACCAGGGGCGCACCGCGCCGCGGCAGCAGGACTCCGACGAGGTCGATGCGCACCCCGCCCGGGGGTGGCCCGCCGTGGTCGGCGAGCCAGCGCCCGGCGAGCGTCCTTAAGCGCTCGGCCTTGCCCGCCCGTACGGCGGCCATCGGATGTTCGAAGTCCCCCGCCCGGCGGGTCTTCACCTCGCACACCACGAGGGCGTCACCGTCCCGGGCGACGATGTCGATCTCCCCGCTGCGGCACCGCCAGTTCCGCGCGATCACGGTCATCCCGGCCTCGGTCAGCCGCCGCGCCGCGAGCTCCTCGCCGTACCGCCCCAATGCCTGCTGTGCCACGCCCTTCGCGTTCATCCGGCACCACCTCCGGTACCGACGATCCCGCGCCCCCGCCCACCCTGTAGATCTTGGTGGAAAACTCCGCCGTTGTGGATAACCCGGTCACCCGTACGACGGAGGAAACTCAGCTGCCCGGCAGTTCGAGGTCGCTCTTGTTGAGCTCCTCGATGTTCACGTCCTTGAAGGTCAGCACCCGCACCTGCTTGACGAACCGGGCCGGCCGGTACATGTCCCAGACCCAGGCGTCGGCCATGGAGACCTCGAAGAAGACCTCCCCCTGGACCGAGTGCACCTGCATCTCGTAGTCGTTGGTGAGGTAGAAACGACGTTCGGTCTCGATCACGTACTTGAACAGCCCGACGACGTCGCGGTACTCCCGATAGAGCTTCAGCTCCATCTCGGTCTCGTACTTTTCGAGGTCCTCGGCACTCATGGCATGTTCCCCTTCAGCCGTGCGTCCCCCTATTGTGCGCCAGGCCCATGCGCCCCTAAACGATTTCCGGGGCCAGGGCCACCGGCGCACCCGGAGGACCATCGTCGAGCAGCGTCCGGAGCAGCTCGGCGAGTCTGGTCGGGTACACCGTCTCATGGGCCGCGAGAAGTTCCTCGGAGGTCCACCACCTGGCTCCGGTGACGCTGCGCCGCTCCAGCTCGGTGAGGCCGCCCATCTCGGTCGCCGTCTGGGCGGTACGGGCCAGGAAGTACCACTCGTCCTGCTCCCAGCGGCGCCCGTCGAAGGGGAACGAGCAGTACCGGTGCCACAGGACGGGCCCCAGTTCCACCTGTGTGATCCCCGTCTCCTCCGCCAGTTCCCGCAGCGCGGCGTGCTCCCGGGTCTCGTCGCCCTCCAGGCCGCCGCCCGGGGTGAACCACCAGGCGTCCGCGGGGTTCGCCGGTTCGAAGCCGTGCAGCAGCAGGATCCGGTCCGCCGGGTCCAGCAGGATCACCCGCGACACCTTCCGGGGGACCGGCGTCGCGGCCGCTTCAGCGGACACCGGCCCGCTCCCGCCGACGGCCGCGCCCGAGAACCCGTACGAGCGGCCCGTACGCGGCCCCCAGGACCACGAGGGCGGCGCCCACCGCCACGGCCGCCAGCTGGAGCCGCAGCGGCCCGGGCCGGGAGACTCCGCCGGGCAGCCCGGCGTACGTCGCCGGCCGCTCCAGCATCTTCATGGAGGGCCAGGCCAGGGCGTCGACGCGGGCACTGACGGTCGAGCGGGGCACGGTTCCCTGTCCGGCCTCCTGGAGATGCGCCCGGGAGTCCAGGGAGGCGGCCCGGCGGTCGCCCATCAGGAAGAGGTTGCCCTCCGGCACCGTCACCTCGAAGGGGGTGCCGGGGGCCGGGGCCTGCCCGGGCGGGGTGGGAAGCCCCGAGTCGGGCTTGGTGGCGTCGATGTACGGCTCGTCGAGTGCCGTGCCGTTGACGGTCAGCTCACCGCCCGCGCCGCAGCACTTCACGGTGTCGCCGCCGATGCCGACGACCCGCTTGACCATGGGCGAATCGCTCCACATGGAATCAGTAAAGATGACCACGTCGCCGCGGCGCACCTCACCGCCGTCGATGCGCTGCGCCAGCACCCGGTCCCCGGGCACCACGGTGGGCATCATCGAGTCGGTCGGCACGGTGTAGGGCTGGTAGACGAGCGCCCCCCACACGAAACCGCCGAGGAAGAGCGCAAAGCCGATGGCCACGGCGATGCCCGACAGCACGCTGCCGAGACCACCGTGGCCGTCCTTGCCACTGCGCATTGCTTGTGTTCCGCCCATTGCAGCGCCCCCACACCTCGGGATCGTCGACCTGGGCGGCACCCTACCCGGCGGTACGCCCGCTGGTCAGCCTCCGCCGCCGCCACATGACGAGCGGCACAGCGCCGGTGAGCCCCAGCGCGGCCGGACCGAGACCGACCGGGGCCAGCCCCGAGGCGCCGAGGCCGAGCGCGGTGGCCTTGGTCTGGTTGCCGATGCCCGGCTGGTCGAAGGTGTCGGGGATCGGCAGGGTGGACCAGCGGTTGATCGGCCACGCGATCACCACGGCCCGTCCGACGACCTTGTCGACCGGCACGAACCCCTGGGTGGAGTCCTGCATGTGGTAGCGGGAGTCCTGGGAGTTCTGCCGGTGGTCGCCCATCACCCAGATCTTCCCCTTGGGCACGGTGATCGGGCCGAACGGGGCGTCGTCACAAGGGGTGTTGCCGGGGAAGATGTACGGCTCGTTGAGCTCCTTGCCGTTGACGACGACCGGTCCCCCCTTCTTGCACTCGACCGTGTCCCCGCCGATGGCGATGGTCCGCTTGATCAGGTCCTTCTCCTCGGCGGACGGCATCAGGCCGATCCAGCTGAGGGCCTTCTGCACGAAGTTCGGCTCCGGGGTGGGCTCTCCGGACAGCCAGTTCGCGGGGTCGTGGAAGACCACGACCTCACCGCGCTCGGGCTCGGAGCCGAACCACGGGGTCAGCTTGTCCACCAGCACCCGGTCCCCGCGCTGCAGGGTGTCCTGCATCGAGTCGGACGGGATCGAGAACGCCTGCACCAGGAAGGTCTTGATCAGCAGGGCCAGCAGCAGCGCGATGCCGATCAGGAGCGGAAGCTCCTTCCAGAACGAGCGGTGCGGGCGCGCCGCGGTACCGCCGTCCTCGGCTTCGCCCTCGACGGCGTCGTCCGGCCGCTCCTCGCCCTCGTCGCGTCCGGAACGTGCGCCTACCGCCACATCCCCCACATCCACTCCTCACTCGGATTCGCCGCCCGCTCCGGATCGGACACGGGCCCTCCCCTCCCTTAACGAGCGGGAGTTCCCTAAGGCGCGGGAGACCCAGGACACACTATGCGAACGACGTGCCCCGGCGGCGCCGACGACGCCCACGTGCCTCGCGTCGTGCCTGATCGGGCACTGTCCGGAAGGTCGCGGGCGTCTCCAGCCGGCGCCAGTGCTCGAACGGCCACGCGATTACCACGGCCTCGCCCACGACCCCGTTCTCGTCGATCGTGCCGTCGAAGGCCTCATCGAGGTGGTAGCGGGAGTCGGCCGAGTTCGCCCGGTGATCGCCCATCACGAAGAGCCGGCCCGTCGGCACCCGCACCTCGAAGCGGATGTCCGAGGGCGCGTTGCCCGCGTTCACGTACGGCTCATCGAGCGGCGAGCCGTTGACGGTGACCCGGCCCCTCGCGTCGCAGCACATGACGGTGTCCCCGCCGACGCCGATGACGCGCTTGATCAGGTCCTGCTCGTCGGCCGAGGGCAGGAGTCCGATGAAGGTGAGGGCCTGCTTGATCTGCTTGACACCGACCGGGTCCGGAGCGGGCCGGGCGGCCTCGCCCTTGAGCCAGCCGCCGGGGTCCTTGAACACGACGACGTCGCCGCGCTCGACCTTGGAGCCGAACCACGGGGTCAGCTTGTCCACCAGCACCCGGTCGCCGATCTGGATGGTCTGTTCCATCGAGCCCGACGGGATGAAGAAGGCCTGCACCAGGAAGGTCTTGAGGACCAGGGCGATGCACAGCGCCACGGCCACCAGCAGGGGCAGCTCGCCGGCCCGGCGCGTACGGCGGCGGCGCCGCACCCGGCGGGCCAGCCTGCGCCGCTCGGCCCGGCCGCCCGGCGCCACCGGGGTGGGTTCCGGCTCCGGCTCGGGCTCGGGCTCCGGCTCGGGCTCCGGCTCCCACTCGGATTCCCAATCCGGTTCGCGCCCCCGTCTGCCGCGCGGCCGCCCGCGGCTACCCATGCCCGCCCCCGGCCGTGCCCCAGCGCGAGACGGGCCAGCCGATCCACGCGGCCCGCCCGATCACCTTCTCCACCGGCACCATCCCCCCGCCCGGTTCTCCCAGGTGGTCCCGCGAGTCCCGGGACTGGGAACGATGGTCACCCATCACCCACAGGGTCCCAAGCGGTACGACGATCCGGAAGGGCACCTTCGAGGGCGCGTCCCCCGGGTACAGGTACGGCTCCTCCAGCGGGACGCCGTTGACCTCGATGCGCCCGCCCGCGTCGCAGCACACCACGTCGTCGCCGCCGACGCCCACGACCCGCTTGACGAAGTCGGTGTCGGACGGCTCCGCGAGCCCGAGCGCCGAGGCCGCGCCGTGCAGGGCCTCCGCGACCGGCCGGCCCGCCGGGCGTTCCCGTACGAAGGACCCGGTGCCGTCGAAGACCACCAGGTCGCCGCGGCGCGGCTGATCGCCGAAACGGTACGCCAGCTTGTCGACCAGCACTCGGTCACCGACTTCGAGCGTCGGCTCCATCGAGCGGCTCGGAATCAGGAAGGGCTGGACCACGAAGTTGCTGAGCAGCAACAGGAAGACGGTGCAGATCACGCCGAGCACGCCGGCCCGCCGCCAGGTCAGCCGCGGCCGCCACGTCCCCGTCCGCGAAAACGCGAAACGCGACCGCCCCTCCCCCTCGCCGGGGGAAGAGTGGCCGCGCTGCGTGTGAGGTGCTTCGGTGTCCATCGGGGGCGAGCCTATCCGGCCACCCCGTGACCCCGGAGGGGACCTCAGTTGTCGCGCTTCTCCTTGATCTTCGCGGCCTTGCCGCGGAGCTCACGGAGGTAGTACAGCTTGGCGCGGCGCACGTCACCGCGGGTGACGAGCTCGATCTTCTCGAAGATCGGGGAGTGGACCGGGAAGGTACGCTCCACGCCGACGCTGAAGGAGACCTTGCGAACGGTGAAGGTCTCGGAGACACCGGCGCCCTGGCGGCGGATGACGACACCCTTGAACTGCTGGATACGGGAGCGGTTGCCCTCGATCACGCGGACGTGCACGTTGATCGTGTCACCCGGGCGGAAGGCCGGGACGTCCGAGCGGAGCGCGGCGGCGTTGACGCCATCGAGCAGGTGAGACATGTTCTTCGTCTGCTTTCTTCGCATGACGCCACAGGTCGCCGATGCGGGTTTCCGTAGAGAATTCGGGAGCCGTGGGACCCGGCGGACGACGGTCCCCCTGTGGCAGGGGCGTCCGCGAGCACACAGCAGCCGCCTATTCTTCCACGGCTTGGGGCCTGCGCCAAAATCGGCCGTCGGGGGACGGCTTCCAGCCCAGGATGGAGAGGATCTCCCGGTCCTTCTTGTCGAAGGCGGAGGCCTCGCAGCGCTCGATCAGGTCGGGGCGGTTCCGTGCGGTCCGGGTGAAGGCCTCGTCCCGGCGCCAGCGGGCGATCTTCCCGTGGTGGCCGCTGAGCAGTACCTCCGGGATGCCCCGGCCGCGCCACTCGGGGGGCTTCGTGTAGACGGGCCCCTCCAGCAGATTGGCCATCTCGCCGGGGGCGAAGGAGTCGTCGCGGTGCGACTCGGCGTTGCCGAGCACCCCGGGGAGGAGGCGGGCCACGGCCTCGGTGACGACCAGTACGGCCGCCTCGCCGCCCGCCAGGACGTAGTCGCCGATGGAGACCTCGTACACCGGCATGCGCGTGGCGTACTCGTCCATGACGCGACGGTCGATGCCCTCGTACCGCGCCGGTGTGAAGATCAGCCAGGGCCGCTCGGAAAGCTCGACGGCCAGTGCCTGGGTGAAGGGCCGGCCGCTGGGGGTGGGGACGACCATGACGGGCCCGTGTGCGCCCGCCTCGTAGCCGTCGGCCAGCGCCGCGTCCAGTGCCTCGCCCCACGGCTCGGTCTTCATGACCATGCCGGGACCGCCGCCGTACGGGGTGTCGTCGACGGTGTTGTGCCGGTCGTAGGTCCAGTCCCGGAGGTCGTGGACGTGTACGTCGAGCTGGCCGCGGGCGCGGGCCTTGCCGACGAGGGAGACGTTCAGCGGCTCCAGGTACTCGGGGAAGATCGTGACGACGTCGAGACGCATCAGGCTTCTTCCCCGGAACCCTTGGAGTCCTGGGAGTCCTCGTCCCGGGTCGAGACGATGATCGCTTCGCGCTCGTCGATCAGCCCGGGCGGCGGGGTGATGACACAGCGCTGCTCCTCCAGGTCGATCTCGGCGACGATCTCCTCGACGAAGGGGATCATCACCTCGGAGCCGTCCGGCCGCTCGACGATGAAGAGGTCCTGCGAGGGCAGGTGCGAGATTTCGGTGATCCGGCCGATCTCGGTGCCGTCGGCGAGGACCACGTCCAGGTCCATCAGCTGGTGGTCGTAGTACTCGTCGGGCTCCTCCGGCAGCTCCTCCGGGTCCACGTCCGCGATCAGCAGGATGTTGCGCAGCGCCTCGGCGCCGGTGCGGTCCTTGACGCCCTCGAAGCGGAGGAGCAGCCTGCCGCTGTGCACCCGGCCCGTCTCGATGGTCAGCGGTCCCGCCGACGCGGGTTCCGTCCGGAGTACGGCACCGGGGCTGAGCCGCAGCTCCGGCTCGTCCGTCCGCACCTCGACGGTGACCTCACCCTTGATCCCGTGGGCGCGGCCGATCCGCGCGACTACCAGCTCCACTGTGTCTCGCCCCTTTTTGCGGCTAAACCGCCGCCGCTCTCGCGGAGGTGGTTCCTCTCCGTCGTGGTTACTCAATCAAAGGTTGCTCTTGCCCGTGGGCACAAACGACTCGGGCCGGGGCGGGCGACCAGCGCCCTCCCCGGCCCGTGCCGGTGGTTCACTCTTGCAATGGACGCGGTCTCAGCGGACCTGGTCCACGTCGACGAGGTCGACGCGGATTCCCCGGCCGCCGATGGCGCCCACGACGGTACGCAGAGCACGCGCGGTGCGACCGTTGCGGCCGATCACCTTGCCGAGGTCGTCGGGGTGGACCCGGACCTCGAGCACCTGCCCGCGACGCAGGTTGCGCGAGGCGACCTGCACGTCGTCGGGGTTGTCCACAATGCCCTTCACGAGGTGCTCAAGAGCCTCCTCGAGCATGATCAGGCCTCGGTCGACTCGGCGGCGGCCTCAGCCTCGTCCGCCTTCTTGTCGGCCTTCTTGGCCTTCTGCGTGATGGCCTCGCCCTTGCCCTCGCCGATGCCCTCGAGGGCCTTGGCGAACTCGTCGAAGGAGCGACGCTTGCTCTCCTTCGTCTCCGGCTGCAGGAGCGGCGCGGGGGCGGGGAGACCCTTGTGGGCCTGCCAGTCACCGGTCAGCTTCAGGATGGCGAGCACAGCCTCGGTGGGCTGGGCGCCGACGGACAGCCAGTACTGCGCACGCTCGGCGTTGACCTCGATGCGCGACGGGTTGTAGGTCGGGTGGTAGATACCGATCTCCTCGATCGCGCGACCATCCCGGCGGGTGCGGGCGTCGGCGACGACGATGCGGTAGTGCGGCTGGCGAATCTTGCCGAGGCGCTTGAGCTTGATCTTGACTGCCACTGGAGTGGTGTCTCCTGAACTTGACGTGGTTGGGCACATGAGATGCCACGTGGGGTTGCGGTACTCGGGTGCCCGATGGACGCGTCAGCCGGAGGAGAGAGGGGTCCTATGCGACTGTCGAGTACAGCTAGCCATTGTGCCATACGCCTGCGGCGGGCTCAGCCGGGCGGGGTGGCTCGACCTCCGCCCTGCGGGCGCGGCCGATCCCAGCCCCGCCACGCCGGCGCCAGCCCTACGCGGCCTGCGGCCACGCGGTCGGGCCCGGGCCCCGATCCCTGCCGCGGTGGCGCGCCATGCCACGGGCGCAGCGACGCGGCCCTGCTGGAGGCGCGCCCGCGCCACCACCCGTGCGACCTGCCGCACGAGGCGAGGAGCCGCCAGCCGGACGCGGTCCGCCCAACTCGAGACGGCGCCAGCCGGTGCGGTGCGCCGCAGGCGGGGCGTGCGCTGCCCCGTTGGCGGCGCCGGGGCGGGAGCGCGCAGCTCGCAGCGGCGGTCATACCCAGGGGCGGCGCCCCCGCGGGGACGGCCGCGTGGGGGTGCCGCGCGAGCGTGAGCGTCCGCCGGACCCCGGCAACGGCGGGCGGCGGTCAGGAGGCCGCTGCGATGGCCACCTCGGGGATGCGGAAGGGCTTCATGCAGCCACCGCACACGATCGGCGCCTGGGCGAGCACGGAAGGGACCACGCGGACGTTGCGCCCGCAGTCGCAGACCGCCTTGACGCGCACGCCGCCTCCGGAGGACCCGTGCCGGGCGGCCGGTCCCCGGAAGCTGCGCTTGGTGTCGGCGGCCGTGGCGGCCGTGTGCGCCTTCAGCGCGCGCTGGAGCCGCTCCATCGTGGGGCGGTAGCGCCGCTTCGCCTCGGGGTTGAGCGTGACCAGCGAGAAGCCGCTGCTGGCGTGCGGCTCTTCGGAGTGGTCCAGCCCCATCTCCTCGGCGATCGCGAGGAATCTGCGGTTGTGGTAGCGGCCGGCGCGCGAGGTGTCACGGACTCCGCGGGCGGCGGCGATGCCGTGGACTGCCTCGTGCAGCAGTCGCTCGAAGGAGAGCTCGGCGCCGCAGGCGGACGAGGACTCTCCGATCAGGGACTCGGGCGCGGCAAGGTCAGGCAGCTCGGGGTGGTACCGCTGAATATCGGCCCACGCCTGCGCCAGCTCTGCGGCGAGAACAGGGGGTGTCGTGCTCACGTCGTGACAACGACGCGGGGTGCCCCGGTGTTCCGATTCCGGGCCATTCCAAATTTTTTGCACGTACCAGTCAGTTCAGTCTCATGCGTCCTGAGGAGGACGGGTGCGTCGATCTCAGGAGGAGTCGGTACGTAACGACGACTACGCCCCGGCGCACGGCACAGGCCGCACGCCGGGGCGCAAGAGCCGCTCTAGTAGGAGCGCGCGACGATCGCGAGGGTACCGGGGGCGTCGTCCGCCTCCGGAACCGACCCGTCGGCGGCGATCAGGCAGCGCACGGAGACGGCCTGCTCGGCCAGCTTCGCCTCGCCCTCCGGACCGAGGTCCGCCCACGGGATCCGCGCCCAGCCTCCGGCGACGGCGGCCTCGGCGGCCTCCTCGATGGTCGAGACGTCCGAGGTACGGGCCTCACGGCGCTCGCGGGACTCGCGCAGCAGCTGCGCCTGGTCCTCGTCCAGCACCTTGGGGAGCAGGTCGGCGAGCGCGTCGATCTGCACCGGGGTCTTTCCGCCCGGGATCCGGCGGGCCAGCATCGCGGTGCCGGCCTCCAAGTCGCGCGGGCCGATCTCGATGCGGACCGGTACGCCCTTGAGCTCCCAGTCCACGGCGCGGCGGCCGAAGGGGGTGTCCACCCGGTCGTCGACCTGCACGCGGATGCCGGCCGCCTTCAGCTGGGCGCCGAGCTCGCGGACCTTCGCGACGGCCTCGTCGCCCTTGATCGCCATGACGACGACCTGGACGTGGGCCAGACGCGGCGGGACCCGCAGGCCGTTGTCGTCGCCGTGGGACATGATCAGGCCGCCGACCATGCGGGTCGAGACGCCCCACGAGGTCTGCCACACGAGCTCCTGCTTGCCTTCCTTCGACAGGTACTGCGTGTTGAAGGCCTTGGCGAAGTTGGTGCCGAGCTCGTGGCTCGTGCCCAGCTGCAGGGCCTTGCCGTCGCCCATCATGCCCTCGAGGGTGAGGGTGTTGATGGCGCCGGCGAAGCGCTCCTTGGCGGTCTTGCGGCCGAGGACGACGTCGATGCCGAGCACGTTCGTCATGAAGTCGCCGTAGACGTCGCGGTGGATCCGGGCGGCGTAGTCGCGGGCGTCCTCGTACGTGGCGTGGGCCGTGTGGCCCTCCTGCCACAGGAACTCGCTCGTACGCAGGAACACGCGCGGGCGCATCTCCCAGCGGACCACGTTGGCCCACTGGTTGATCAGCAGCGGCAGGTCGCGGTAGCTCTGGACCCACTTGGAGAAGTAGTCGTTGATGATCGTCTCGGAGGTGGGCCGGACGACGACCGGCTCCTCCAGCTCCTTGCCACCGCCGTGCGTGACGACCGCGAGCTCGGGGGCGAAGCCCTCGACGTGCTCGGCTTCCTTCGTCAGGTACGACTGCGGGATGAAGAGCGGGAAGTACGCGTTCTGGGCGCCCGCGTCCTTGATGCGCGCGTCCATCTCCTGCTGCATCCGCTCCCACAGGCCGTAGCCGTACGGTCGGATGACCATGGTGCCGCGGACCGGACCGTTGTCGGCCAGCTCGGCCTTGTTGATCAGATCCTGGTACCAGCGGGGGAAATCCTCCGCCTGCGGGGTGAGAACGGGTGCCTTTGCCATGGCGCGAATGGTACGGCGCCCGGCGCTCGATGCGTGAATCGGGTGGCACGCTCCTCTGGACGCGGGGGCCGATGGGGAGTTCTCTGTCAACGGGGGCAAGGGGGCGACATGGAATCAGGAGCGCTCTTTCGATGACACCGACGCCGACGGCGACGCTCGTCGCCCGGGACTGGGCGGAGATCCAGGAACGGATGCTGGTACCGCTGTACGAGGCGGTCTACGACCGGCTGGAGATCGGGCCGGGTGACCGGCTGCTGGGCCTCGACTGCGGGGCCGGGCTGCCCCTGCTGCTCGCGGCCGGGCGGGGAGCCGTGGCCACGGGCGTGGAGGCGGATCCGGCGCGCCGGGCGCTGGCCCGTGAGCGGCTGCTGGAGGTGCTGCCGGCTCCGCCGGCGCCGCCGATGGCGTCCCGCCCGTACGACGTCCTGCTGGCCTTCTCACCGGCCCCGGCGGCGCTGGCCCGGGCGCAGTCCGCGGTCCGGCGCGGCGGGGCGGTGGTGCTGGCCGACTGGGGGCCCGCGGAACGGTGCACGGTGCCGGCGGTCCTGGGCGGCGGTCCCGTGCCCCGGGACCTGGACGCGCTCGTGGAGCGGGCCGGGCTGCGGCCGGACGGGTCGGGGCGGGTGTTCTGCCCGTTCGGGTACGCGGATGTGGACAGCGCCGTGCGCGGGCTGCTGTCGACGGGGCTCTTCGACGGCGCGGCCGATCCCGCGCTCGCGGAGAAGGAACTGGCCGAGGCCCTTCACCCGTTCGAGCGACCCGACGGAGCTGTGTGGCTGCCGAACATCTTCCGGTACGTGATCGCCCGGGTGGCGTGATCCGGCGTCCTCTTCAGTCCGTGCCGTGGCCCTTCGTCAGACGCGGGATGCCGGCGGCCTCGTACGCGGCCGCCTCGTCCAAGGTCTCGGCGGCGAGCAGGGCCTCGGCCAGGGCGTCGAGTTTCGGCCGGTGCTCGCGCAGCAGGCGGCAGGCCTCCTCGTAGCACTCGTCCACGATCCGCCGCATCTCGTGGTCGACCGCGTCGAGAGTGGCGGGGGCCGCGGACAGGCCGTACGGGCCCTGGCCGTCGGCGGGGATGGCGGTGAGCTTGCCGACGCGGTTGCTCATGCCCCAGCGGCCGACCATGCCGCGGACGATGTTGGTGACCTGTTCGAGGTCGTTCTCGGCGCCCGTGGTGATCACGTCGTAGACGGTGTGCTCGGCGGCCATGCCGCCCAGCGCGCCGATGATGCGGCCGCGGAGGTACTCCTCGGTGTACGCGTACCGGTCCGCGTCCGGGGTCGAGAGGGTGACGCCGAGCGCGCGCCCCCGGGGGACGATGGTGATCTTGCGGACCGGGTCGGCGCCCGGCTGGAGCATGCCCAGCAGGGCGTGGCCGCTCTCGTGGTAGGCCGTACGGCGGCGCTCCTCCAACGGCATGACCAAGGACCGTTCCGCGCCGAGCTGGACCTTCTCCAGGGCGTCGGACAGGTCGGACTGGGTGACCTTGTCCTGCTGCCGCTTGACTGCCAGCAGCGCCGCCTCGTTGGCCAGGTTGGCCAGTTCGGCGCCGGTCATTCCGGGAGTCGTACGGGCCACCTGGGCCAGGTCGACGCTCTCGGCGAGCGGGATGTCCCGGGTGTGGATGCGCAGGATGGCCTCGCGGCCGCCGCGGTCGGGCGGGGAGACGACCACCGTGCGGTCGAAGCGGCCGGGGCGGGTCAGGGCCGGGTCCAGGACGTCGGCCCGGTTGGTGGCGGCCAGGACGACGACGCCCTCCGAACCGGAGAAGCCGTCCATCTCGGTCAGGATCTGGTTCAGGGTCTGTTCGCGTTCGTCGTGGCCGCCCATCGCCGCACCGCCGCCGCGCACCCGGCCGATGGTGTCGATCTCGTCGATGAAGATGATCGCGGGGGCCACCTTGCGCGCCTCGGTGAACAGTTCACGGACCCGGGAGGCCCCCACGCCGACGATCATCTCGATGAACTCGGAGGCGGAGGCGGAGAAGAACGGGACCCCGGCCTCGCCCGCGACCGCCCGCGCGAGGAGGGTCTTGCCGGTGCCGGGCGGTCCGGACAGCAGGACCCCGCCGGGCATCCGGGCGCCCATCCTCCGGTAGTGCTGCGGGTTCTTGAGGAAGTCGACGACGTCGTTGAGCTCCCCCTCGACCTCGTCGATGCCCGCCACGTCCTCGAAGGTGGTGCGCTCGGCGCCCGCTTCCAGCTCCACCGGCTTGGGCGGGGCCTTGCGGCCCAGCCCGGCCATGCCGCCCATCCCGGCGCGCATGCGGCGGGCGACGAAGACCCACAACAGGACCAGCAGCAGCATCGGGGCGAGGGAGAGCAGCAAATTGGCCAGGAAGCTGCGCTGCTCGACGACCGGGGAGGCCGTCACGATCACGTTCTGCTTGGTGAGGTCGGCCCACAGGTCGTCGTCGGCGAAGGCCGGCCGCTGACTGACGAACTTGGTGTAGTCGCCCTTGTCCCCGTCGGGCAGCGGCTGCTCGGTCTTCAGCTGGCCCTGGATGGCGTCGCCCTTGGAGTAGATCTTCGAGACGTTGCCGTTCGCGACCTGTTTGCTGAACTCGGTGTACGAGATCGTCGGCTCGTCGCCCTCGTTGAAGAAGGACAGCACCACGTTGGTGATCAAGTAGACGATCAGGGCGGCGAGGATCAGCCACCGCCAGCCGCCCGGCATCCTCTTCTTCGGTGCGGGGGCGGGTGGCGCGCCCTCCGAGCGCCAGGGCGTATCGGCCCGGTCGCGCGGCGGTACGGAGCTGGGGCTGGGCACGGGCGCCTCCTTCGGCCATCCTCCCGGCCGACCATAAGCGACAAATCCGCCCATTGCCCGGGCAGAAGCAGAAGGCCCCGGCTGTGTGGACACAGCCGGGGCCAACGCTCGCGTACCCGCGTAGGTGCTACTTCATGAACTTCTTGAACTCGTCCGGAAGGTCGAAATCCTGACCCGGCTGGCCGCCGCCCGCCGGAAGACCGAAGGGGTTGCCGCCGGCCGCGGGCTCGATCGCCTGCGGGCCCTGCTCGCGGCGGGCCGCGGCTGCGGCCTCCTCTTCCTTGCGCTTCATCGGGTTGCCGCTCTTGCGCTTGCCCTTGGCCTGCTTGACCTGCTTCTTCTGCCTGCCGGGGCCGCCGCCCATCCCGGGGATGCCGGGCATCCCCGGCATGCCGCCGCCCTGAGCCATGCGGGACATCATCTTGCGGGCGTCGAAGAACCGCTCCACGAGCGACTTGACGGCGCTGACCTCGGTGCCGGAGCCCTTGGCGATACGGGCGCGGCGCGAGCCGTTGATGATCGTCGGGTCCTGGCGCTCGGCCGGGGTCATCGACTTGATGATCGCGGCGGTGCGGTCCACGTCGCGCTCGTCGATGTTGTTGATCTGGTCCTTGATCTGACCCATGCCGGGGAGCATGCCGAGGAGCTTGGAGATGGAGCCCATCTTGCGGACCTGCTCCATCTGGGCCAGGAAGTCGTCGAGCGTGAACTCCTTGGGGCCCTTGGCGAGCTTGGCCGCCATCTTCTCGGCCTCGGCCTGCGAGAAGGTCTTCTCGGCCTGCTCGATGAGGGTGAGCATGTCACCCATGTCGAGGATCCGGCCCGCCATGCGGTCCGGGTGGAAGGCGTCGAACTCGTCGAGCTTCTCGCCGTTCGAGGCGAACATGATCTGCTTGCCGGTGACGTGCGCGATGGAGAGCGCGGCACCGCCCCGGGCGTCGCCGTCGAGCTTCGAGAGCACGACGCCGTCGAAGCCGACGCCGTCGCGGAAGGCCTCGGCGGTGTTGACCGCGTCCTGGCCGATCATGGCGTCGACGACGAAGAGGATCTCGTCGGGGCTGACGGCGTCGCGGATGTCCGCGGCCTGCTGCATCAGCTCGGCGTCGATGCCGAGGCGGCCGGCGGTGTCGACGATGACGATGTCGTGCTGCTTGGTGCGCGCGTACTCGACGGAGTCCTTCGCGACCTGGACCGGGTCGCCGACGCCGTTGCCGGGCTGGGGCCCGTAGAACGCGACGCCCGCGCGGTCCGCGACGACGGAGAGCTGGTTGACGGCGTTGGGGCGCTGGAGGTCGCACGCGACGAGCAGCGGGGTGTGGCCCTGCCCCTTGAGCCAGAGGCCGAGCTTTCCGGCGAGGGTGGTCTTACCGGCACCCTGGAGACCGGCCAGCATGATCACGGTGGGGGCGGTCTTGGCGAAGCGCAGCCGCCGGGTCTCGCCGCCGAGGATCGTCACGAGCTCGTCGTTGACGATCTTGAGGACCTGCTGGCCGGGGTTCAGCGCCTTGCTGACCTCCTCGCCGCGGGCCCTCTCCTTGACGTTCGCGATGAAGGAGCGGACGACCGGGAGGGCGACGTCGGCCTCGAGGAGGGCGATACGGATTTCCCGGGCCGCGGAGTCGATGTCAGCCTCGGACAGCCGGCCTTTGCCGCGCAGGCCCTTGAAGGTATTCGCCAAGCGGTCGGAGAGCGTATCGAACACGGTGGTCGCGATTCCTCGGGTCGGGGGCGTTGTGGTCGTCCCCCAGGGTATCGGGCCGCGCCACCGGCCCGGCCCTGCGGGCAGTTTTTCCCGGGGCTCAGCCCCGGACCCCGCGCCTGCCCCGCCCCTCCGGCGTGTGAGGAGCGGGGGTCCGGGGCCTGGCCCCGGCGACGCAGGTTTACGACAGGGCCACCTGCACCGAGCCCGCCAGGGCCGCGGCCTGCCGCGCGGGAAGTGGTTTGCCGTCGCCGTCCACCACGTACACGGTATCCACCGCGTTCGCGCCGAGCGTCGAGACGTGCGCGCTGCGCACCCGCACCCCGCCCGCCTCCAGCGCGCGCCCGATCCGGTGCAGCAGCCCCACCGCGTCGGGCGCGCGGACCTCCAGGACGGTGGCCAGCGCGGAGACGTCCGGGACCACCGCGACCCGCGGCGGCGGCGGGACCACCCCGCGCCGGCGCGGGTACGCCGCCTCGCGGTCGGCCAGCCTGGCCGGGACGTCCAGCGAGCCGTCCAGGGAGCGGACCAGGTCGGTACGCAGCCGCGCGGCCTCCGGCAGCGAGCCGTACTCCGCGGCCACCCGCCAGCGCAGCACCAGGACCTCCCCCAGCCGGTCCGGGAGCTCCATGGACCGCAGGTCGGCCGCCCGGACGGTGAGCCGGTGCAGGGCCAGCACCCCGGCCACGGCCGGGAGGACCCCCGGCTGGTCGGGGACGGCCACGACGAGTTCCACGCCGACCGCGTCCTCCTCGTGGCGGGCGTGGAGCGCGAGCACCGGCTCCCGGGTGCGCAGCGCCTCCACCGCCAGGCGTTCCTCTTCGGTCGTCGGGATCTCCGGCTCGCGCGCCGCCGGGGCCGTGCCGCGCAGCACGGCGGCGACCCGCGCGACGAGGTCCGCGACCAGCGATCCCCGCCAGGCGCTCCACGCGGCCGGGCCGGTGGCCAGGGCGTCCGCCTCCGTCAGGGCGTGCAGTATCTCCAGCGTGCCCACCGACCCCACGGCCTCGGCGACCGTGCGGACGGTCGCCGGGTCGTCCAGGTCGCGCCGGGTCGCGGTGTCGATCAGCAGCAGGTGGTGCCGTACGAGCGTCCCCAGTACGTCGATGTCCCGCGCGTCGAAGCCGACCCGCAGGGCGACGTCGCGCGCGATCGTCTCGCCCGCCACGGAGTGGTCGCCCGGCCAGCCCTTGCCGATGTCGTGCAGGAGGGCGGCCATCAGCAGCAGGTCGGGGCGGCCGACCCGGCGGGTGAGGGCCGAGGCGCGTACCGCGGTCTCGATGAGGTGGCGGTCCACCGTCCAGGTGTGGACGGGGTTGCGCTGTGGCCGGCACCGTACCCGTTCCCAGTCGGGCAGCAGCCGTGTGATCAGGCCTTCGGCCTCCATGGCCTCCCAGACGGCGATGGTCGGCTCGCCCGCGCCGAGCAGGGTGAGCAGCTGTTCCCGGGCCTCGGCGGGCCACGGCACCGGGAGGGGCTTGGCCTGGACCGCGAGCCTGCGCAGGGCGTGCAGCGATACGGGGAGTCCTGCCTGCGCCGCGGCCGCGCCGAACCGCAGCGGCAGTACGGGATCCCGGTCGGGCCGCGCGGCCAGCGCCAGTACGGCCTCGCCGTCGGACTCCACGACCCCCTCGGCCAGGGGGGCCCGCTCGACGGCGGGCGCTCCGCGGGTGCCGAGGAGCCCCCGCAGCCTCGGCTTGGCCGCACGGGCCCGCAGGACCCGGCCGACTTCCCGCCAGGTCACGTCACCGGCGTACGCGACGACCCGCGCGGCCTCGTAGACCTCGCGCAGCAGCGCGTCCGCGTCGAGCAGTCCGAGCTGGGCCGCGACCTGGTCCTGTTCCTGGAGCGAGAGCCGGTCGGTGGCCCGGCCCGTCACCAGGTGCAGGGCGTCCCGCGCGTCCAGGAGCCGGCGCCGGGCATCGGCGAGACCTTCGCGCGGGGCATCGGCCAGCCAGGACGCCGCCACCGCCCGCAGCGCGGTGACGTCCCGGAGTCCGCCGCGGGCCTCCTTGAGGTCGGGTTCGAGCAGGAAGCGCAGCTCTCCGGCCCGCTCGGCCCGGTCCCGGCACAGGGCGTGCAGCTGCGGGAGCCGTTTGGCCGCCTGGTTGCGCCAGTCGGCCAGTACGGAGGTCCGCAGCCCGGCGAGGAGGCCCGCGTCGCCCGCGACCGGCCGGGCGTCCAGCAGTCCGAGGTGCACCTTGAGGTCCTCGGCGGCGGTCTTGCGGGCCTCGCCGGGGGTCCGTACGGAGTGGTCGAGGGCCACGCCCAGGTCCCACACGGGGTACCAGAGGCGGTCGGCCAGCGCGCTCAGGGCCCGCGGCTCGGCCTTGCCGTCGTGCAGCAGCACCAGGTCGAGGTCGCTGCGCGGGGAGAGCTCGCTCCGCCCGTAGCCGCCGACGGCCACCAGGGCGGCGCCGCGTACGCCCGTCTCCTGTACGGCCGTCGTGAACAGGGCGGTCAGCCATTCGTCGGTCAGCCCGGCCAGGGCGGAACGCCGCGAAGGCCCGGACCGCGACTCCTCCTGGAGGAGTCGCAGCCGGGCCGCGGCGTATCCGCTGGGTCCCGAGTCGGCCGTGTGGTCCGTGTTCTCTTCGACGCTCGTCACCCAGAGGCTCCCGTCACCTAGAGCGCGTCAGCGCCGCGCTCGCCGGTGCGGACCCGGACCACCGAGTCCACGGGGACGCTCCACACCTTGCCGTCACCGATCTTGCCGGTTGCGGCGGCGCTCACGATGACCCGGATCACCTCTTCGGCGTCGGCGTCGTCGACGAGCACCTCGATGCGGATCTTGGGTACGAGGTCCACGGTGTACTCGGCGCCGCGGTAGACCTCGGTGTGGCCGCGCTGGCGGCCGTAGCCGCTGGCCTCGGTGACCGTGAGCCCCTGGACTCCGAAGGTCTGGAGGGCTTCCTTGATCTCGTCCAGCTTGTGCGGCTTGACGATCGCGGTGATCAGCTTCATGCGTCAACCTTCTTGCTCGCGGCGGCAGCGGGGGTGGTGGGGACGGCGGTGCTCCGCGAGGAGGATCCGCCGCCGGCTCCGCTGAAGTCGTAGGCCGTCTCGGCGTGCTCGACCTGGTCGATGCCGGAGACCTCGTCGTCCTCGGTGACCCGCATCCCGATCGTCTTGTCGAGGAGGAAGGCGAGCAGCGCGGACGCCACGAGAGAGTAGGCGAGGACGGAGAAGACTCCGATGGCCTGCTTGCCGAGCTGCTCCAGGCCGCCGCCGTAGAAGAGGCCGGCGACGTCGGACTGGACCCCGCCGGTGGCGAAGAATCCCACCAGCAGGGAGCCGACGACACCGCCGACGAGGTGGACGCCGACGACGTCGAGGGAGTCGTCGAAACCGAACTTGTACTTGAGGCCCACCGCCATGGCGCAGAGCACACCGGCGATGGCGCCGACGGCGATCGCTCCGAGCGGGCTGACCGCGCCGCCGGAGGGGGTGATGGCGACGAGGCCGGCGACCGCGCCGGAGGCGGCGCCGAGGGTGGTGAAGGAGCCGTGGCGCAGCTTCTCGTAGCCGAGCCAGGCGAGCATGGCGGCGGCGGTGGCGACCTGGGTGTTGACGAACATGACCGCGCCGACGCCGTCGTCGTTGCCGAGCCAGGAGCCCGCGTTGAAGCCGAACCAGCCGAACCAGAGCAGACCGGCGCCGAGCATCACCAGCGGGAGGCTGTGCGGGCGCATCGGGTCCTTCTTGAAGCCGACGCGCTTGCCGATGACGAGGATCACGCCGAGGGCGGCGGCACCCGCGTTGATGTGGACGGCGGTGCCGCCGGCGAAGTCGATGACGCCGAGCTCGAACAGCCAGCCGCCGGCGCCCCAGACCCAGTGGGCGACGGGGAAGTAGACGACGGTGACCCACAGGGCGGTGAACAGGGCCCAGGCGCTGAACTTGACGCGGTCGGCGAGGGCGCCGCTGATCAGGGCCGGGGTGATGACGGCGAACATCAGCTGGAAGACGGCGAAGACGTAGACCGGGATGGTGTAGCCGTCCCAGAGCTCGGTGATGCCGATGCCGCTGAGGCCCACGTAGTCGGAGTTCCAGCCGATGAGCGAGCCGGAGTCGGTGCCGAAGGCGAGGCTGAAGCCGAAGAGGACCCAGAGGATCGTGACGATCCCGAGGCTGATGAAGCTCATCATCAGCATGTTGAGGCTGCTCTTGACGCGGACCATGCCTCCGTAGAAGAAGGCGAGTCCCGGGGTCATCAGCATGACCAGGGCGGAGCAGATGAGCATGAACCCGGTGTTCGCGGCAGACAGCGTCGGGGCGTCTGCCGCGAGGGTCGTGATGGCTGATGCCATCGGCGTCTCCTCGTCGTCGGTACGTTCGCGTGCGGGCGATGTGAAAACCTGAGCGGCGTTAAGGGGTCCGGCCGGGTGGGGGGCTGGCCGGGACTGGCCGGTTAATGCCCCTGAGATTCGCGCAGGCCGGTTTCCGGGGGCGCCGCTGGGTGTTTCGCGCCCGTGACGAAGAGGTCGTGCGTGTTACGCGTCCATGAACGAGTGGTTCATGTGAACCGGCCGCGGCTGTGACCCGGAGTCCTGGCTGGGGGAGCCTGATCGGGCTTCACGGGGTTACTGCCGCGGCCGGGGTCCTGGGGGCGGCCGCCCGGGCCGCTAGACGGCTTCCGCGGATTCGGGGAGCCGGGCGGCGAGGAGGTCGGTGAGCCGGATCACGTCGGCGACGTCACCGTACTCACGGGCGGCGGTGTCGACGGTCTTGCGCAGGCGCGTGTTCACCCGTTCGGACCGAACCTTTCCCGCCACGTCGAGGGCCCGGCCGACCAGGACGGTGGCCTGCTCGGGCTCGCGCTGGAGCAGGTGCACGGTGGCCATGCCGATGAGGTTGAGGGCGTAGGAGCGCTGGTGCTCCTCGTCCTTCTCGAAGAGTTCGACGGCCCGCTCCATGACGGGCTCGGCGAGGGAGGCGTACGTGGGGCTGCGCCCGGCGACGTAGGCCAGATCCCGGTACGAGTGTGAGTTCTCGCCGTTCAGCTCGGCCTCGGAGAAGAAGCGGATCCAGTCGGGTTCGGGCTCGCCCCCGATGCCGACGTCGCCGAAGGTGTCCTCGGCCATCCGCACCGCCCGCTTGCAGCGGCTGGGCTGACCCATGTTGGCGTAGGCGCGGGCCTCCATCGCATACAGCATGGCCTGGGTGCGCGGGCCGGCGCAGTCGCGGCTGCCGTACTGCGCGAGGTGGATGAGTTCCAGCGCGTCCTCGGGGCGGCCCAGGTGGATCATCTGGCGGCTCATGCCGGAGAGGATGTACGAGCCGAGCGGCTTGTCCCCGGCTTCCTTCGCGGCGTGCAGCGCGAGGACGAAGTATTTCTGCGCGGTGGGGTGCAGGCCGATGTCGTAGCTCATCCAGCCGGCCAGTTCGGCGAGCTCCGCGGCGACCTTGAAGAGCCGCTTCATGACGGGGGCCGGGTGGTTCTCCTGGAGCAGGTCGGTGACCTCGTGGAGCTGGCCCACCACGGCCTTGCGGCGCAGTCCGCCCCCGCACTGGGCGTCCCACTGGCGGAACATCACGGTGGTGGCGTCGAGGAGGCACAGCTCGGGCTCGGAGAGCCGGGGCGGGCGGTGGCCGCCGAGGGCGCCCGCCGATCCCGCCGCGCGCGGTCCCGGGTCGGTGGCCGGGGCCGGGACGAGCCAGCGCTGCATGGGCTCGATCAGGGCGGGGCCGGCGGAGAGGGCGAGCGAGGTCCCGAGGAAGCCGCGGCGGGCCAGCATCAGGTCGCTGCGGGAGAACTCGCCGAGCAGTTCGACGGTCTGCGGGCCCGCCCAGGGCAGGTCGACGCCGGAGACGGAGGGGGTCTGGTGAGCGGTGCGCAGGCCGAGCTGCTCGATGGCGACCACGGAGCCGAAGCGCTCCGAGAACAGCTCGGAGAGGATCCGCGGGACGGGCTCGCGGGGCTGCTCGCCGTCCAGCCAGCGGCGCACCCGGGAGGTGTCCGTGCTGATGTGGTGGGCGCCCATCTGGCGGGCGCGGCGGTTGACCTGGCGGGCGAGCTCGCCCTTCGACCAGCCGCTGCGGACGAACCATGACGTCAGCTGATCATTGCGGTCAGCACATTCGTCGCTCGTTCCGCTTGCGTCGTTGCCGCTCACTGGAACGCCCCCATCCGCTCAGCATCTTCCACACGAAACCCTGGCAGAAGCGGCGAACGCCGCCGCGGACCTTCACAAGTCCTTCACGCATTGCCTCCGGCATACCCATGGACGGGTCTGCCTCCGGGGTTCGTGTACCGAAAGTAATCCTACGATCACCCCTCCCGCGAGGTCGATCGTGGAATCGCCACCATTCGCCACCCCTTCGAATGAACTCGCCACCCGCCAGGCGCGATTCACTTGACACAAGGCGAAAACGGATCGGTTGGACTGGAGTGCGCCAGGGGCGCACGCGGCGAGGAGTGCGCCGGGCAGCCGGTCCTGCCGAGGTCGTAACCACCGGCGCGTCCGACCCGTTGGAGGGGGCATGGGCATGGGCTTCACGATCGGCGGCAGCCGCGGCACCAGGGAGTTCCGTTCCGGCACCCGGCGCCGCGGCCGGACCTCGGAGTGCACGGCGGTGGCGGAGTACACGGGGCTGTGGGGCTGGGACGTGGTCCCCGGCGCCCGCGCCGCGGGACCGGCCCGCGACTGCTCCTGCGGGGACGGCGGGTGCACCGCCCCCGGGGCGCACCCGCTGCCCTTCGCCCCCACCGTCAAGGCGGGGGCCACCCTGGACGAGGTCACCGAGGCGTGGGGCGATTTCCCGGGCGCGGCGGTGCTGCTGCCCGTGGGCCGGTCCTTCGACGTCATCGAGGTGTCCGAGGAGGCCGGGAGGCGCGCGCTGGTCCGGCTGGAGCGGATGGGGCTGCCGCTCGGGCCGGTCGTCGTGACCGGGGACGGCCGGGCGCAGTTCTTCGTGGCGCCGGGCGCGGCGGCCGAGCTGCCGCAGCTGCTGTACCGGATGGGCTGGGACGACGCCGACCTCGACCTGCGGGCCCTGGGCCAGGGGGCGTACGTCACGGCCCCGCCCTCCGACCGGGCCGGCCTGGGCCAGGTCTGCTGGCTGCGGCCGCCCGCGCTCGACTCCGCCGCCGGGCCGCCGCAGGCCCGGCTGCTGCTGGGCACCCTCGCCTACATCTGCCACCGCTTCCGCGGATAGAGCCCGTAGGGCCTCGTACGCCGGTGCCCCCGCCTTCCAGCCGGAGGACGGGGGCACGGGGTGCGTACGGATCGTGCTCAGTCGCCGATCAGGGCGTCCACGAACGCCTCCGGCTCGAAGGGCGCCAGGTCGTCCGGGCCCTCGCCGAGACCGACGAGCTTGACCGGGACGCCGAGAGCACGCTGGACGGCGACGACGATGCCGCCCTTGGCGGTGCCGTCGAGCTTGGTCAGCACGATGCCGGTGATGTCCACCACCTCCGCGAAGACGCGGGCCTGGGTCAGGCCGTTCTGCCCGGTGGTGGCGTCCAGGACGAGCAGGATCTCGTCCAGCGGGCCGTGCTTCTCCACGACCCGCTTGACCTTGCCGAGCTCGTCCATGAGGCCGGTCTTGGTGTGAAGGCGGCCCGCGGTGTCGATGAGCACCACGTCGGCGCCCTCGGCGATGCCCTCCTTGACCGCGTCGTAGGCGATCGAGGCGGGGTCGCCGCCCTCGGGGCCGCGTACGGTACGGGCGCCCACGCGTTCGCCCCAGGTCTGGAGCTGGTCGGCGGCCGCCGCGCGGAAGGTGTCGGCCGCGCCGAGGACGACGCTGCGGCCGTCGGCGACGAGCACCCGGGCCAGCTTGCCGGTGGTGGTGGTCTTGCCGGTGCCGTTGACGCCGACGACCATGATCACGCCGGGGGTGTCCTCGCCGCTCTCCGTCTTCACGGCGCGGTCGAAGTCGGTGCCGACCAGGGTCAGCAGCTCCTCCTTGAGCAGGGCGCGCAGGTCCGCGGGGGTGCGGGTGCCGAGCACCCTGACCCGCTCGCGGAGCCGGTCGACCAGTTCCTGGGTCGGTACGACACCGACGTCGGCGACGAGGAGGGTCTCCTCGATCTCCTCCCAGGTGTCCTCGTCGAGGTGCTCCCGCGAGAGCAGCGTGAGCAGCCCCTTGCCGAGGGAGTTCTGCGACCGGGCGAGGCGCGCGCGCAGCCGGATCAGGCGGCCGGCGGTGGGCTCGGGGATCTCGATCGCGGGCGCGTGCGGCGCCTCGACGACCGGGTCCTCCGCGGCGACGGGGGATTCGAGCGCGGTCTCCGCGTCGGGGAGGGCGACCTCCTCGATGGTGCGGCGCGGCTCTTCCGCCGTCTCTACGGCGTCCTCCCCCACCTGCGGTTCGGCGGGCGGGGCAGTGATGGTCGGCGTGCTCGGCGGCGCCGAGGGCGGCAGCTGCTTCTTCTTGCGGCTGCCGACCACGAGCCCGCTGATCACGCCGACCGCGACCAGGGCGATGACTACAGCAAGGATGAGGATGTCCATAACCCACCCAGTATCGGCCACAGCCGCCCCGAACCCCGGACCTTTGGGGTGGCCACCGGGCCGTAAGTCGTTATTTGTACTTTTAGCAGCACATCCATGATGATGGGCGACTTCCCTCCACGCCCTCTCCCACGGAGTACCGCATGCCTGCCGAAGAGACCGCGATCGAGACCCGCGGCCTGGAGCCCGTCCCGGACGGCGAGCGCGGCGGCAGGGTCCGCGAGCTCGTCCCCACCTGGGTGGCCGCCAACATCAGCGTGCTGCTGCTGACCATGGGCGCGGGACTGGTGATCTTCAACAAGCTCAACATCTGGCAGGTGCTGGTCGTCGCGGTCGCCGCGCCGGTCCTCTCGTACGGGATCGTCGGACTGATCTCGATCGCGGGCAAGCGGGGCGGCGCCCCGGGCATGGCGCTCTCGCGAGCCGTGTTCGGACAGCGCGGCAACCTCTTCCCGGGCGCGCTGATCTGGGTGGCCCGGTGGGGCTGGGAGACGATCAACGCGGTCAGTGGCGCCTACGCCGTCCTGACCGTGCTCGACCTGCTCTTCGGCGTCGAGAGCAGCACCGCCCTCATCGTCGTCACGCTGCTGTTCTTCGTGGGCTGCACGTTCGTCGTCTCGGGGCTCGGCATCACCGCGCTGCGCGTCTGCTCGAAGTGGTCGACGTACCTCTTCGGCGCCTTCAGCGTGCTCGTCCTCGGATACCTGGTCTTCACCACCGACTGGTCCGCCGTCCTCGGCAAGCCGGCCGGCTCCACCGCGATGATGATCGCGGGCATCGGTACCATCGCGGCCGGCGGCATCAGCTGGGTGCCGTCCGGCCCCGACTTCACGCGCTACCTGCCCCGCACCGCTTCCTCGAAGGCCATGGTCGGCGCGACGATCGGCGGCGCCGGTGTGGTCGTGCTCCCGATGGTCCTGATGGGCGCGGTCATGGCGGTCGGCACCCCGGACCTGGCGACCGCCCAGGACCCGGTCTCCTTCATCGGCGAGCTGCTGCCGACCTGGATCGCGGTCCCGTACCTGCTCATCGCGCTCGTCGGCATGCTGCTGATCAACTCGATGTCCATGTACTCGGCCGGCTTCACCGCGCAGACCCTCGGCATCAAGGTCCCGCGCGCCTGGGCGGTCAGCGTCAACGCCGTCATCAGCCTGGTCTTCGGCTTCCTGCTGATGGTGGTCGCGACCAGTTTCTTCGGCTCCTTCATCTCCTTCCTGACCCTGCTGGCCGTGGCCTTCTCCGCGTGGATCGGCGTCTTCGGCGTGGACATGCTGCGCCGCAGGACGTACGACGGTCCCGCGCTGCTGGACACCACGCGGACGAGCGCCTACTGGTACCGGGGCGGCTTCGCCTGGCAGGCCATGACCGCCTGGGGCACGGCCCTGGCAGTGGGCCTGCTGTTCACCGAGGTGGACTGGTTCGCCGGGCCGCTCGCCGGCACCTGGACGGGGCGCAACGGCCTCGGCTGGGCGGCGGGCATCGTGACCTCGGGCGTGCTGTACGCCGTACTGCCGCGCACGGCCCCGCGGGCTCCCGCGGCCAAGGACGCCGGGGAGCGCGCGCTCGCCGGATCCCTGTCCAACTGACGCCACGTCAGCTAACGTCCCCCTTCGCCCGCCCACCCACATCCGGCGAAGGGGGATTCTCCATGCCCATCACCGTGGCCCGGTTCAATCTCGTCGACCCGAACGGCACCCCCGAGTCCCTCTCCGCCCGGTACAAGGCGGCGCTGGAGATGGCGAGGTACGCGGACGACCGCGGTATCGACACCGTCCAGACCGAGGAGCACCACGGCGCCGGCAACAACTGGCTGCCCTCCCCGTTCGCCTTCGCCGGCGCGGTCTTCGGCGCCACCCGCCGGATCGCGGTCACCGTCTCGGCGATCATCGGCCCGTTGTACGACCCGCTGAAGGTGGCCGAGGACATCGCGGTCCTGGACCTGCTGAGCGGCGGGCGCCTGGTCACCGTCGCCGGCATCGGCTACCGGCCGGAGGAGTACGAGCAGCACGGCGTGGAGTGGGGCCGGCGCGGCAGGCTCCAGGACGAGTTGCTGGAGACCTTGCTGAAGGCGTGGACGGGCGAGCCGTTCGAGTTTCGCGGCCGGACCGTACGGGTCACCCCGCGGCCGTTCACCCGGCCGCACCCGATGCTCCTGGTCGGCGGGAGTTCGCAGGCGGCGGCCCGGCGCGCAGCCCGGCTCGGGCTGCCGTTCTTCCCGAGCGCGCACCTTCCGGAGCTGGAGGCGTACTACAACGCGAAGCTGGCGGAGTACGGCACGGAGGGCTTCTGCATGATGCCGGCGGCCGAGACCCCGCTGCTGCACATCGCGGAGGACCCGGACCGGGTCTGGGCCGAGTACGGCGAGTGCTTCCTGCACGAGGCGGGCATGTACGCGTCCTGGCAGTCCAAGGACATCCGCAGCGCCGTACGGTCGACCGCCCGATCGGTCGCGGAGCTGCGCGCGGAGGGCGTGTACCGGATCCTCACCCCGGACGAGGCGCTTCGCCTACGCCCGGGGGGCGGGCGAAGCCGGAAACCTGGTGCTGCACCCGCTGTGCGGCGGGATGCCGCTGGACGAGGGCTGGCGCAGTCTGCACTTGCTGTGCGAACAGGTACTGCCCCGGCTCAAGGACTGAGCCGGGGCAGTATCGAGGAGAGGGGTGTTGGCGGGGGTGGTTACCCCATCTCCTCCAGCGCCTTGCCCTTGGTCTCCGGCACCCACTTGAGGATGAAGGGGATCGAGAGCAGGGCGAAGAACGTGTAGATCACGTACGCGCCGGCCAGGTTCCAGTCCGAGAGCGTCGGGAACGAGACGGTGATGACCCAGTTGGCGATCCACTGGGCCGCAGCGGCGACGCCGAGGGCCGCGGCCCGGATGCGGTTCGGGAACATCTCCCCGAGCAGCACCCAGACCACCACGCCCCAGGACAGGGCGAAGAAGAGCACGAAGCAGTGCGCGGCGATCAGGGCGACCGTGCCCTGGGTGTCCGGCATGGAGATGTTGTCCCCGCTGCCCTCCTTGTAGGAGAAGGCCCAGGCGCAGAGGCCGAGGGAGATCGCCATGCCGGCCGAGCCGATGAGGGCGAGCGGCTTGCGGCCGATCCGGTCGACGAGGACCATCGCGATCACCGTGCCGATGATGTTGATGATCGACGTGGTGAAGGAGTAGAGGAAGGAGCTGGTCGGGTCGATGCCGACGGACTGCCACAGCGAGGAGCTGTAGTAGAAGATCACGTTGATGCCGACGAGCTGCTGGAAGACGGAGAGGCCGATGCCGATCCAGACGATGGGCAGGAAGGCGAAGCGGCCGCCGAGCAGGTCCTTGAAGGTGGACTTGTGCTCGGAGCGCATGGCCGCGGCGATCTCGGCGGCGCGTGCGTCGATGTCGACCTTCGAGCCCTCGACCTCGCGCAGCACCTGCTTGGCCTGCTCGGTGCGGCCGACGGAGATCAGATAGCGGGGGGACTCGGGGATGACGAAGGACATCAGCCCGTAGATCACGGCCGGGATGACCATGATGCCGAGCATCCACTGCCAGGCCTCCAGGCCGGCGATGTCGCCGCGCTGGTCGCCGTCCGCGAGGTTCAGGAGGCCCCAGTTGACGAGCTGGGAGACGGCGATGCCGATGACGATGGCGGCCTGCTGGAAGGAGGCGAGGCGGCCGCGGTAGGCGGCCGGGGACACCTCGGCGATGTAGGCGGGGCCGATGACGGAGGCCATGCCGATGCCGAAGCCGCCGATCACGCGCCACATCGCCAGGTCCCACAGGGCGAAGGGCAGGGCCGAGCCGATGGCGCTCGCGGTGAAGAGGGCGGCGGCGATCTGCATGCAGCGGATGCGGCCGATCCGGTCGGCGATGCGGCCGGCGGTGGCGGCGCCGATGGCGCAGCCGATCAGCGCGGCGGCGATCACCTGGGCGAGCGCGGCGGACCCGACGTCGAACCGCTCGCGGATGGCGACGACGGCGCCGTTGATGACGGAACTGTCGTAGCCGAAGAGGAAACCGCCCATGGCCGCGGCCGCGGTGATGAAGATGACGTGCCCGAGATGGTCGGGGTGTGCCGCCCGGCCACCGCCTGACGCGGGTGCGTTCGCTGTGCTGGTCAAGGTGCGCTCCTGGGCCCGGCGCCGACGGCGGGCGGTGTGGGGGTGTGCGTCTGTGCGCGTGTTCCTCCAGTGGCGCACAGCAAACTGCTCACCACCACCTGAACGTCGGACACGGCACAGCAGAGCTTATGACTTCACTTTCTGAAGTCAATAGGCTCGGAATACCCACTAAGCGGGAGTGAAGAGAGCCACAGCGTTCATTTCCTGAAGCGATGTCCTCCGAAGTGGTCAGCGCAGCCGCTGGCTGATGACCTTCGAGACCCCGTCGCCCTGCATCGAGACGCCGTAGAGCGCGTCGGCGACCTCCATCGTCCGCTTCTGGTGCGTGATGACGATCAGCTGCGAGCTCTCCTGGAGTTCCTCCATGATCCGGATCAGCCGCTGCAGGTTGGTGTCGTCGAGCGCGGCCTCGACCTCGTCCATCACGTAGAACGGGCTGGGCCGCGCCTTGAAGATGGACACCAGCAGGGCCACGGCCGTCAGCGAGCGCTCGCCGCCCGAGAGCAGCGACAGCCGCTTGACCTTCTTGCCCGGCGGGCGGGCCTCGACGTCGACGCCGGTGGTCAGCATGTTGTCGGGGTCGGTCAGGATCAGCCGGCCCTCGCCGCCGGGGAACAGCCGCGAGAAGACCCCCTCGAACTCCCGGGCCGTGTCCCGGTAAGCCTCGGTGAAGACCTGCTCGACGCGCTCGTCGACCTCCTTCACCACCTGAAGGAGATCGGCACGGGTCTTGCGCAGGTCCTCCAACTGCTCGCTGAGGAACTGGTGGCGCTCCTCCAGGGCGGCGAACTCCTCCAGCGCGAGCGGGTTGACCTTGCCGAGCTGCTGGTAGGCGCGCTCGGCCGCCTTGAGCCGCTTCTCCTGCTGGGCGCGGACGAAGGGGCCCGGAAGGTTCCGGGGGTGCTCCGGGTCGTCGGGCAGCGCCTCGCCCTCGGCGGGCGGGGACGGCGGGACCGGCTGGTCGGGCCCGTACTCGGCGACGAGGCCGGCGGCCTCCATGCCGAACTCCTCCAGCGCCTTGGCCTCCACGGCCTCGATGCGCAGCCGTTTCTCGGCCCCGAGCACCTCGCCGCGGTGCACGGAGTCGGTGAGCTTGTCGAGCTCGCCCTTCAGGTCCCGGCCGCTGTTCCTGGCACCGGCGAGCTCCTGCTCGCGCAGGCCCTTGGCGTACTCGGCCCCGGCGCGCTCCTCGTCGGCCCTGCGCAGCGAGACCTCCACGTGGGCGAGCAGCTGCCGGGCTCCGTCGGCGACGGCCCGGGCCACTTCCGCCTCGTGGCGCAGCCGGGCCCGGCGGCGCTCGGCGCGGGTGCGGGCCTCCCGTTCCGCGCGGGCCGCCCGGTCGAGCGAATCGGCCCTCCCGGACAGCCCCTTGACCCGCTCCTCATGGGTCCTGAGCTGGAGCCGGGCCTCCATCTCGGTCTGGCGGGCGTTGGCCCCGTCGGCGGCGAGGCGGTCCCGTACCGCGGTGTCGGGCTCCTCCTCGACCGGCATCTCCTCGGCCGTCGCCAGTTGCTCCGCGCACTCCTCGACGTCCATCAGCGCCTGCTCCAGCGCGTCCTGGGCCTTGGCCGCGGCGGTGGTGCTGCGCTCGGCTTCGCCCGCGGCCCCCTTCGCCTGCCCGGCGAGCCGTCCGAGTTGCTGCGCCACCCCGGCGCGGGCCTGCTCCCCCGCCCGGCGGCGCTCGGCGAGCTCCTCGACCAGGGCTGCCGCGTCCTGCCGCCGGGTCTGGGCGGCCGCCTGTACCGCGGCCAGCTCCAGGCACTGCCCGTCGAGCCGGGCCAGCTCCGTCTCGGCCTCGTCGACGGCCGCCTGGACCTCGATCAGGCTGGGCGCGCCGGCGGAGCCGCCGTGCGCGAGGTGCGCGCCCAGGACGTCGCCGTCCACGGTCACGGCCATTGCGTCGGGCCGCGCGGCGACCAGTGCCTCGGCCTCGTCGAGCGTCCCGACCACGAAGTGGTCCCGCAGCACCCATCCGACGGCCCGCCGTACCTCGGCGTCCCCGCCGACCAGCCCCACGACGGGCATGCCGAAGACTCCACCGGCGGGCACGTCCCCGGGTGCTCCCGCAGATCCGCCTGCGGCAAGGCCGGTGGCGGCTTCGCCTCCGTGTACACCTGGGGATCCGCTGCTGGGGCTCCGTCCCAGACCCGGCGCCTCACACGCCGGCGCGGCTGGATCTGCGCTCCGCGCATCCCGGCTGTCCCGGCGGGCCGAAGAGCCGCGCAGCGGCACTTCCAGCCCCGCCGGCGTGTGAGGCGCGGGTCCGGGCAGAGCCGGGTTCCGGGAGGGGGCGGGGTGGGGGAAGACCTCCCCGGCCTCGGCCGAAGCCTGCCCGAGGACGCCCGACGGGCCCTGGCCCTGGCCCGGCAGGGCAGGCGGCTCGGGGTTCGCCGCCCCGCCCGGCAGGGCGCCCAGGCCGGGGCCCGGGGCCTGGTCCGGGGCCTGGTCCGACAGGGGCGCGGCCGACCGGTCGGACGAGCCCGACGGGTCCGTGCCCTGGCCGTGGCCCTGGCCCGGCAGGGCAGGCGGCTCGGCAGGGTTCGCCGCCCCGCCCGGCAGGGGGCCCTGGTCGGGGGACGGGGCTTGGCCCGGTAGGGCCAGGGAAGGCGAGGAGTGGGGCGTGAGGGTGGGGGGTGGGGTGATCAGGAGGGTGGCGCGGCCGGCGTCGGCGGCACGGAGGTGGCGCAGGGCCTCGGCCGCCGCCCCCGGCGAGGACACGGCGAGCGCGTCGGCCGCCGCGCCCATCGCGGCGGCCACCGCGGCCTCGTACCCCGGGGTCACCCACACCCGCTCCGCCGCCGGGCCCAGCAGCCCGGCCAGCCGTTCCCGCGCCGCGAGCAGCGCCCCCGTACCGTCCTTGCGGCGCAGCCCGAGCGCCAGCGCGTCCCGCCGCGCGCAGACGGCCGCGCGCGAGCGCTCCGCCGCCGTCACCGCGTCCCGCGCCGCCGCGAGTTCGCTCTCCGCCGCCGCCAGTGCGACCCGGGCGGTCTCGTACTCGCCCTCCACCGAAGGGTCGTCGAGGCCGCCGACCTCCTCCGCCAGGGCCTCGTACTCCTCCTGCGCGGCCACCGCCCGGGCCCCGGCCTCGTCCCGCGCCGCGACGAGCCGGTCGATCTCGGCCTGCGCGGCGCCCGCCCGGGAACGGGCCGCGCCGAGCCGCCCCGTCAACCGGGCCAGCGCCTCGCGCCGGTCCGCGATGGCCCGGGCCGCGTCCCGCAGCCGCCGTTCCTCCGCGGCCAGGGCCCGCTCCAGTTCCGCCCGGTGCGCGGCCGTGTCCTCCAGCGCGTGGGCGGCCGCCTCCAGTGCCGCCGTCAGCTCCGCCTCCTGCTCACGGATCCGGGCGGCCTCCCTCTCCATGTCCTCCGGGTCGCGGCCCCGCCGCTCCTCCTCGGCGGGCGCGGTCGCGCTCTTGACCCGTGCGTCGGCCAGGGACGTGGTGCCGCGCACCCGCTCGGCGAGCTGCGAGAGCTCGTACCAGCTCTGCTGCGCCCGCTGCAGGCGCGGCGCCAGCTGCCGTACGGCCTCCTCGAGTTCCGCCTCGCGCCGCAGGGCCTCCGCGAGCCGCGCCTCGGCGGCGTCCTTGCGCTCCTTCAGCGCCGCCTCGTCCGCGAGCTCCGCGTCGAGCGCGCGGCGCAGCGTGACCAGGTCGTCGGCGAGCAGCCGCAGCCGCGCGTCGCGCAGGTCCGCCTGGATGACGGCCGCGCGCCGGGCCACCGCGGCCTGCCGGCCCAGGGGCTTGAGCTGGCGCCGCAGCTCTTCGTTCAGGTCCTGGACGCGCGCGAGGTTGGCCTGCATCGCGTCCAGCTTCCGCAGCGCCTTCTCCTTGCGCTTGCGGTGCTTCAGTACGCCGGCCGCCTCCTCGATGAAGGCGCGGCGCCCCATGGGATCGGCGTGCAGGACGGAGTCCAGCTGGCCCTGTCCGACGATGACGTGCATCTCTCGGCCGATGCCGGAGTCGGAGAGCAGCTCCTGGATGTCGAGCAGGCGGCAGGTGTCACCGTTGATCTGGTACTCGCTGCTGCCGCCGCGGAACATGATCCGGGTGATGGTGACTTCCGCGTACTCGATGGGCAGCGCGCCGTCGGAGTTGTCGATCGTGAGGGAGACCTCGGCGCGGCCGAGCGGCGGACGCCCGGTGGTACCGGCGAAGATGACGTCTTCCATCTTCCCGCCGCGCAGGGACTTGGCCCCTTGTTCGCCCATGACCCAGGACAGCGCGTCCACCACGTTGGACTTGCCTGAGCCGTTCGGACCCACGACACAGGTGATGCCGGGTTCGAAGCGCAGGGTGGTGGCGGATGCAAAGGATTTGAAGCCGCGCAGGGTCAGGGACTTGAGGTGCACGCCGCCGGACTCTACCTTTCACGTTCGGTTTCACCCATGAAGGTGCAGGGCACAACTGACGTTAAAGGAATCAGCCCCCCACCTGGCCTCATGCCGTGGGGCGCGGCGTCGAAAGAAAGAAGGGACGCCGGAGCGTCCCTTGCAGATCATGCGGGGCTGGATTCGAGCGACGAATCGTGCGGATCAGGTGAGCGCAGGCTCCGCCTGGGGTACGTCGATCTCGATGCTGTCGAGCAGCGAGTCTCCGTCGTGCTGAGCGGCGGCCGCGTTCAGCGCGTCATTTTCGGACTGAATCCGTACGAGCTCGGACTCGAGGTCCTGGACGCGCTGCTGAAGCCGTCGCATCTCGGCGAGGAGTCGCGGATCGGAACCGCCGACGTAACCGAGAAGCGCCTTTGCCATGATGGATGGTCCTCCACACTGAGTGACCGACCGAAGCGGTGGGGTCGTGAGGGAATCGCACCCGCGGATGTCCGGCAGCGACTGACAGTCACTGCGCTTACTACTGCCAACACTGCCAAACAGCTCAGGTGCGCGGGGCTTCCAGCGTCTCACCAAAAAGTTTGACGGTCAACACGATCACGCCCCGTATCGGCGGGCAGCCCGGGCCCTGCAAGGGTGGTGGAGATCATCCTCATCTCCGAGCCTTCCACGGATCGTGCCCGTCGGCAACGCGCCGACGGAGAATGCGCAGATCCGACCGTGTGCGGACGGTCTCGGGGTGTGATCAGTACATGATCAGGCGATCGGTCACCTGATCGCGAACCCGTCATAGCCACCGCGCGGTGTGCCCCAGATCTCTGTCACTCCGTCCACCCTGCCGGGCGTGTCGGCCGAGCGCAGCCAGTCGAGCAGCCGGTGGCAATTCTCACGTTGACCTTCCGCCACCACCTGCACTCGCCCGTCGTCGAGATTGAGCGCGAAGCCGACGACTCCACCGATCTCCAGAGCGTTCTCCCTGGTGAACCAGCGGAAGCCCACTCCCTGCACACGGCCGCGTACCCACGCGATCAGGCGGACGTCTTCATTCATGCGTGAACGCTAACCGGGCAAAGACTTTCCGGGCACATCGCCCCCCTGGCCCCATGGCGTACAGTCCCGGACCAATGAACTCACCCGTTTGGGTGCGTAAAGGACGATCTTGACCTGGTAAGGGAAGGCACGACGCCGATGGGACGCCACCGACTCCCCGCCGCACCGCATCCCGGCGGCAAGCGCGGCACCGCCCTGCGTACCGGCCTGCTCGGCGTGTCGGTGGCCGTGGCCCTCGGCACGGCGGCCGTCACCACCGGCATGGTGCCGGTCGGCGGCTCCTTCCCCTACGTGGGGGTGGCCGGTTCGGATTCCGCCGACGAGGCGCAGGCCCGGGCGAAGGCCTCGCCGAGCCCCGTCGGCAGCGCGCTGGAGCAGCAGGGGGGCCTCGCCAACCTGTCCGGCCGCGCTTCCGCGGGCAGCGGCGCCGGCACCGGCAGCCCATCGGCCTCGCCTTCCCCCTCCCCCACGCCGAGCCCGTCCGCGTCGGCTTCCGCGGCGCCCTCGCCGAGCACCTCGCCTTCGGAGAAGCCGTCCGAGAAGCCGTCCGAGAAGCCCTCGGCGAAGCCTGCCGCGACGCCTGCCGCCAAGGTCCCGGCCAAGCCCGCCCCCGTCCCCCCGAAGCCCGCTCCCCTCCCGACGAAGCCGCCCGTCAAGGCGCCGGCCACCCCGCCGGGGGCCGATGACGGCCACTCCGCCGAGGAGGCGGCCGTGGTGACCCTGGTGAACCAGGAGCGCGCGCAGGCCGGGTGCGGGCCGGTCCGGGCGAACCCGCCGCTGGCTGCGCTGGCCGGAGCCTTCAGCAAGGACATGGCCGTCCGCGGCTTCTTCGACCACACCGACCCCGACGGCAACACCCCCTGGGACCGCGCGACGAAGGCCGGGCTCTCGGGCCTCGGCGGCGAGAACATCGCCCGCGGCCAGGGCGACGCCCAGGCTGTGATGAACGCCTGGATGAACAGCCCGGGCCACAAGGCGAACATCCTCAACTGCGAGTTCCGCACCCTGGGCGTCGGCGCCCACTTCGCCGACGGCGGCCCCTGGTGGACGCAGGACTTCGGCTTCTAGTCCCCGCCACCGCGACCGAAGGCCCGGCTACTTAGAGCGCGGCCAGGGCCGCGCGGCCCGCGACGACCACGCGGGTCTGCTCGGCGACGCGCCGGCCCAGGTGCTCGGCCGTCGCAATATCGGCCTTGTGGACCGCGTCCGCCCCCTCGTCCGAGTTGGTCTGGGCGGCGGCGCCGGCGAAGACGCCGAGGCGGTTGAGGTCGTTCTCCGAGGCGGTGCTGGAGTTCCAGCCCGGCTTCAGGCCCAGGTTGACCCAGCTCATGCCGTGCTGCGCGGCCAGGATCTGGAAGAACTGCAGGGTGTGCAGCTTGTCGCCGCTCTTGGAGGCGGAGTTGGTGAAGCCGGCCGCCACCTTGTCCTGCCAGGCGTCGCCGAACCAGCGCTTCGAGGTGGCCTCGGCGAAGACGTGGAAGGCGCCGGAGGCGGTGCCCATGTACGTCGGGGAGCCGAAGACGATCGCGTCGGACGCGTCGAGCAGCGCCCACTGCGCGTCGTCGATCTCGTCGACCTTGATCAGGTGGACGGTCGCGCCGGCCTCGGCGGCGCCGTTGCGGACCGCCTCGGCGACGACGGCGGTGTGGCCGTAGCCGGAGTGGTAGGCGATCGAGACGACGGGGGTGTGCGTGGTTCCGGACAAGGCGGTTCTCTCCTCGGAGAAGGTGCTCGCCGCACACGGGATTCGTGGTGCGACGAAGGAAAGAAAACCACTAACTTTTCGAAAGCGCAACCCACTGGGTAGCGCTACCCGGAGGTACGCTCTTCTCATGGACACACCAGCCGTCTGCACCGAAACCGCCGGATGCGAACTACCGTTCGACGCATTCGCGCGTGCCTGCCCGTCCCGCGAGACCCTGGAACACGTCACCGGCCGCTGGGGCAGTCTCACCGTGGGCGCTCTGCGCGAGGGCCCGTGCCGCTTCAACGAGCTGCGCCGCCGGGTGGAGGGCGTGAGCGAGAAGATGCTCTCCCAGACCCTGCACGCGCTCGAGCGCGACGGCATCGTCAACCGCGAGGCCCAGCCGACGAACCCGCCCCGCGTGGACTACGAACTGACCCCGCTCGGCGTCGAGGTGGCGGACCGTCTGCTCTCGCTGATCCACTTCCTGGAGGGGAGCATGCCTGAGGTGCTGACCGCTCGGCAGAGCTACGACGAGACGCGCGGAGCCCGCTGACAGCGCGGACAGAAGTAGCTGGACCTGTTCATCCAGGCGCGGCGGCGCATAGGCGTGCCGCAGCGCCGGCAGGGCTCGTCCTCGCGCCCGTAGGCGTCGAGCGAACGGTCGAAGTAGCCCGATTCGCCGTTCACGTTGACGTAGAGGCTGTCGAAGCTGGTGCCGCCCACATCGAGGGCGGCGTTCATGACGTCCCGGACATGGCCGAGGAGTTCCGCGCTCCGGAGGCGCGTGAGGGCGGCGGTGGGGCGCTCGTAGTGCAGCTTGGCGCGCCACAGCGCCTCGTCCGCGTAGATGTTGCCGACCCCGCTGATCAGGGACTGGTCCAGCAGTGCACGCTTGACCGTGGTCCGCTTGGCGCGCAGCGCCAGGTGGTAGGCGCCCTCGTCGAACAGGGGGTCCAGCGGGTCGCGCGCGATGTGCGCGATGACGTCGGGCAGCCCGTCGGCCGTGTTCTCGTGCAGGGAGAGCCCGCCGAAGGTCCGCTGGTCCACGAAGCGCAGCTCGGTCCCGGCACCGTCGTCGAACCGCAGCCGGATCCGCAGGTGCTTCTCGTCCGGGGCGTCCTCGGGCTGCACGAGCAGCTGCCCGCTCATCCCCAGATGCCCCAGGACGGACAGGTCCCGCTCCAGCAGGGGTAGCCACAGGTACTTCCCGCGCCGCTGCGGCACCCCGATGGTCTGGCCGCCGAGGCGCGCCGCGAAGTCGGGCCCGCCTCCCGCATGGCGCCGTACGGCCCGCGGGTGCAGGACCTCCACGGCCGCGACGGTCCGCCCGGCCACCCAGCGCTCCAGCCCCCGCCGCACGACTTCGACCTCGGGCAGCTCGGGCACGGTGTTCCTCCGGTGGCGATGCGTTCTGTGCGCTGCCGCCGAGCCTACCGGCCCCGCCGCGGCGCCCGGGAAACGGGACCGCCCCGCCCTTGCGGGGCAAGGGCGGGGCGGGGGGATCCCGAAGGAAGGGTCAGGCGTCCCTGGCCGTGTCGGCGGGGGTCGGCGCCCCGCCGTCCTCGGCCTCGGCTCCGGTCCCGGCCGGGGCCGGCACCTCGACCGGAGGAGCGGCGGCGGCAGCGGCAACCGCCGCGATCCGCTCGTCCGCCGCGGTACGGATGCCGCGCCAGGCGGATTCCGCCGCCTGCTGTTCCGCTTCCTTCTTGCTGCGGCCGGTGCCGGTGCCGTACGAGACACCACCGACGCGGGCGGCAGCAGTGAAGGTCTTCTCGTGGTCCGGACCGGTCTCGGTGACCAGGTATTCCGGTACGCCAAGACCTTCGGCCGCCGTGAGCTCCTGGAGACTGGTCTTCCAGTCCAGGCCGGCTCCGAGGTTCGAGGACTTCTCGATGAGCGGGTCGAAGAGCCGGTGAACCAGCTCCGAGGCCGCGTCGAGGCCCTGGTCGAGGTAGACCGCGCCGATCACCGCTTCAAGGGTGTCGGCGAGGATGGAGGCCTTGTCCCGGCCGCCCGTGCCCTCTTCGCCCCGGCCGAGCCGGATGAAGGAGCCGAGTTCGAGGCCGCGCCCGACCTCCGCCAGTGCGCGCGAGTTGACCACCGCGGCCCGAAGCTTGGCCAGCTGGCCTTCGGGAAGATCGGGGTGGGTCGTGTACAGCGTGTCCGTGACCACCAGGCCCAGCACGGAGTCCCCGAGGAACTCCAGCCGCTCGTTGGTGGGCAGACCGCCGTTCTCGTACGCGTACGAGCGGTGGGTCAGCGCACGCACCAGAAGGGCGGACTCGAGTTGATACCCGAGCCGCCCTTCCAGAAGCGTGTGGGACGAGGCCGCGTTGTTACTGTCTGCCTGCTTCTCAGCGTTGGACAGCTCAGACATTGCGCCTCTCACCAGCCGCTCAGACCTCGAGGACCTGGCGCTTGTTGTAGGTGCCGCAGCTCGGGCACGCAATGTGCTGGAGCTTCGGCTCCTGGCAACGCTCGCACGAAACCAGGGTGGGGACCGCAGCCTTCCACTGCGACCGGCGGTGGCGCGTGTTGCTGCGCGACATCTTCCGCTTCGGAACAGCCACGGCTACTTCTCCTGCTTCTCGGCGGCGCTCTGAACGTCGTCAGATGCAGTGCCGCTCATGTTGTCCTTCTCGTCGTCCTGATCGGTCACGACGAGTTCCTGCAATGCCGCCCAACGGATGTCGACGGCGTCATGGTGGTGGTCCGGGTCGTCGTTCAGGCTGAGCCCGCAATCGGGGCACAGTCCGAGACAGTCCTCCCGGCACACCGGCTGCAGCGGCAGTGCGAGCACCACCACGTCGCGCAGCACGGGTTCGAGGTCGAACAAACCGTCCTCGAGGAAGAGCGTGTCCTCGTCGTCCTCGGCGTCGTCGGCCGGTTCCGCCTTGGAGCGGCTCCGGTCGTCGGCGTCAGGGTACGAGAACATCTCCTGGAAGTCCGCCTTGAGATCGCGCTCGACGGACTCCAGACACCTTACGCACTCCCCCACGGCCGATGCACGGGCGGTGCCTGTGACAAGCACCCCTTCCATGACCGACTCCAGGCGGAGCTTGAGCTTCAGCGGGGTGCCCTCCGGTACCCCGATGACGCCGGCGAGACCGAGGTCCGCCGGTGCCGCGATCTCACGGGACAGCCGCTGCATGGCACCAGGACGCCGACCCAGCTCGTGCGTGTCGAACACGAGGGGGTTGCGGTGGTCGAGGCGGGTGTTCAGGGCTGTTCCTGCTTTCACAGATCGCTGAAGATCAAAGAATGCTGCATGTGTGCCGCACGTAAGGGCAGCACAGATCGCGGTGCATACGCGCGACCGAACAGCCAGGATACCCGGCACCGCGCTCTGCGCCCAATCCGGGCCTAGCGCCCCTGTTCGTACTGGCGCAGCTGGTCCAGGTTGATCATGCTCGTGTCGAAGAAGCTGGTCTCGTCGAGCGAGGGCTGCGGCGCCTGCGGCTCCTGATAGGCGGCATAGGGGTCCGGCTGCTGCTGGTACCCGGCGTAGGGGTCGGGCTGCTGCTGGTACCCGGCGTAGGGGTCCTGGTGGCCCTGGTAGGCGTACCCGTCCTGCTGCTGGGGCTGCTGGTAGGAGTACGTGTCGTACACCGGCTCCGGCTGCGCCGGGACCGGCGCCTGCACCTGCTGGGGCTCGGCCAGGCCGGCCAGGAAGTCCGCGTCGCTCGACGAGCGGGTCTGCTGGGCGCCCGCCGCGTCCTGGGCGGCCATGTGCGCGCCGAGGTCGTCCGTGGGCACACGGCCCAGCAGCTTCTGCCGACCGCGCCCGACGGCCTCCAGGGTCTTGGAGAGCACCGCCTCGAAGGTCGCCAGCTTGGTGTCCACGTACGCGTCCGCCTGTTGCCGCTGCGTCTCGGGGTCGTGGCTGCGCTCGGGCGCGTCCGCGTCGGGGTAGCCGTGCTCGTCCAGCCCCGGACCGCGGCCCAGCAGCTTCTCGCGGCCCCGGTCCACCGAGCCGATGGTCTTGGTCAGCACGACCTCGAAGTTGGCGAGCTTGCTGTCGACGTAGTCGTCGGCCTCGGCCCGGATCTCCTCGGCCTCCCGGCGGGCCTCGTCCAGGATCCGGTCCGCCTCGGCCTGGGAGCGCCGGGCGATCTCGGTGTCGGAGATCAGCGAACCGCGCTGGTTGTGGGCCGACTCGATGATCCGCTCCGCCTCCCGGCGGGCCTCCTCGACCATCTGTTCCCGGCCGCCGATGAGCTCCTGCGCCTGCGCGAGCGAGCCGGGGAGCGCCTGGCGGGCCTCTTCGAGCTGGGCGAGCAGCTCGGCGCGGTTGATCACGCAGGAGGCCGACATGGGCATGGACCGGGCGCCGCCGACGGCCGCGACGATCTCGTCGAGCTTCTTCTGCACGTCCATGGGGGCTCGCACTCTCTCGGCCTCAGGCGGTTCCTGAGACGGACGGGTCGACTGTAAGGCCAGTGGGCGGGCCCCCGACACAGACTGACGGACCGTCAGCCGCTCAGCGGTTGCGCAGCCGTTCCAGGAGCGCCGCGTGGACGTGCTCCGGCAGCAGGTGGGCGACGTCGCCGCCCCAGGCGGCGACCTCCTTGACCAGCGAGGAGGACAGGAAGCTGTAGGTGGGGATGGTCGGGACGAACAGCGTCTCGACGCCCGACAGGCCCAGGTTCATCTGGGCCATCTGGAGCTCGTAGTCGAAGTCGCTGACCGCGCGCAGGCCCTTGACGATGGCCGGGATGTCCCGCTGCTTGCAGAAGTCGACGAGCAGGCCGTGGAAGGCCTCGACCTGGATGTTGCCGTAGTCGGCCGTCGCCTCGCGGATCAGCTCGACCCGCTCCTCGACGGTGAACAGGCCCTGCTTCGACTGGTTGATCATCACGGCGACGTGCACGACGTCGTAGAGCCTGGAGGCGCGTCCGATGATGTCGAGGTGTCCGTTGTGGATGGGATCGAAGGACCCCGGACAGACGGCGCGGCGCAACTGAACTCCCTCGTTCATGAGTCTTCGCTGGTGAAGGCGGCGCGACCGTACCAAAGGGTGCCCTCGCCGTACTTCCGCGACCGGAGCGGCTCGAAGCCCTCGGGCCACGGGAAGGCACCGCTCCTGGTGCTGCGCTCCACGGTGACGAGCGCATCGTCCGTGATCCAGCCATTGGACCGGAGTGTGAGGAGGATCTCCCGCAGGTCCGCGCTGTCCACGGCGTACGGCGGGTCCAGGAAGACGACGTCGTACGGGTCCCCGGCCGCGCGGGCGGCCACGATCTGCTCGGCCTTGCCGGCGCGGAACTCGGCGCCGGGCAGGCCCAGGGTCCGGATGTTGTCGCGGATCGCCTTGGCGGCCTTGGCGTCGGCCTCGACCAGCAGGGAGTGGGCCGCGCCCCGCGAGAGGGCTTCCAGGCCGACGGCACCGGAGCCGCCGTACAGGTCGAGGACCCGGGCCCCCTCCACCCCGTGCAGCGACTCCCAGGTGGAGAAGAGCCCTTCGCGCATCCGGTCCGAGGTCGGCCGGGTGCCGGTGCCCGGGGGCACGGCCAGCCGTCGCCCGCCGGCGCTGCCGGCGATCACGCGGGTCATCTGGGGGGTCCTTCAATCTTCGGAGGTATCGGCACCCCCATTGTCAGCCCTTCTCCAGGTACTGCTCCCGCTCGGTGTCCAGGAGAGCCTCCAGCGCGGTCCGCAGACCGGGCAGCCGCTCCAGCTCGGGATCGTCGGCGACCACGCGTGTGGCCTCCTCCCGGGCCTGGGCGATGACCTCCTCGTCCTCGATGACGGCGAGCATCCGCAGCGAGGAGCGCACCCCCGACTGGGCCTGGCCGAGCACATCGCCCTCGCGGCGCTGCTCCAGGTCGATCCGGGAGAGCTCGAAGCCGTCGAGGGTGGCGGCGACGGCGGCCAGCCGGGCCCGGGCGGGGCTCGCCTCGTGCATCTCGCTGACCAGCAGGCACAGGCCGGGCGCGGAGCCGCGGCCGACGCGGCCGCGCAGCTGGTGGAGCTGGGAGACGCCGAACCGGTCCGCATCCATGATCACCATGACGGTGGAGTTCGGCACGTTCACCCCGACCTCGATGACGGTCGTGGCGACCAGCACCTTGACCTCGCCGGCGGCGAACCGGCGCATGACGTCGTCCTTGTCGGCGGGGTCCATGCGGCCGTGCAGCACCTCCACGCTCAGCCCGGCCAGCGGTCCGCGCGTCAGCTGCTCGGCGATGTCCAGGACGGCGAGCGGGGGCCGCTTCTCGGCCTCGTCCTCCGCGGAGGCCTTCTTCTTCTTGGGCTCGTCCTCACCGTCGCCGATCCGCGGGCACACCACGTACGCCTGGTGCCCGTTCTCGACTTCTTCGCGGACCCGCTCCCAGGCGCGGGCGAGGAAGTGCGGCTTGTCCTTGGCGGGCACCACGTGGGTGGCGATCGGCGAGCGGCCCGCGGGCAGCTGGTCGAGGACGGAGGTCTCCAGGTCACCGAAGACGGTCATGGCGACGGTGCGCGGGATCGGGGTCGCGGTCATGACCAGCAGGTGCGGCGGCTGCTTCCCCTTGGACCGGAGTGCGTCGCGCTGCTCGACGCCGAAGCGGTGCTGTTCGTCCACGACGACCAGGCCGAGGTCGTGGAACTGCACCTTGTCCTCGATCAGCGCGTGCGTCCCGATCACGATCCCGGCCTCGCCGGTGACCAGGTCGAGCAGCGCCTGCCGCCGCGCGGGCATCCCCATCGACCCGGTGAGCAGCACCACCTTGGTGCCCTGGTCGGATCCGCCGAGCATGCCGCCCTCGGCGAGCTCGCCCATCATCTCGGTGATGGAGCGGTGGTGCTGCTGTGCGAGCACCTCGGTGGGCGCGAGCATCGCGGCCTGCCCGCCGGAGTCCACGACGGCGAGCATGGCCCGCAGGGCCACCATCGTCTTGCCGCTGCCGACCTCGCCCTGGAGGAGGCGGTGCATGGGGTGGCTGGTGGAGAGGTCGTCGAAGATCTCCTTCGAGACGCTCTGCTGGCCCTCGGTGAGCGTGAAGGGGAGCTTGGCGTCGAAGGAGTCGAGCAGGCCGCCGGGGGTGGGGCGGCGGGGGACGGCGGGGAGCTGGGAGTCGGCGTGCCGCCGGCGGGCCAGGGCCACTTGCAGGACGAAGGCCTCGTCCCACTTCAGGCGCTGGCGGGCGTCGTCGATGTCGGCCTTGGTGGCCGGCCGGTGGATCTTCAGCAGGGCCTCGGTGAGGGGGACCAGCCCGCGGCCCTCGCGCAGGGCGGCGGGAAGGGGGTCCACGGCCTCCTGGACGCCGGGCAGCACCGCGTCCACGCACTTGGCGATCTTCCAGGACTCCAGCTTCGCGCAGGCCGGGTAGATCGGGATGAGCTGGCTGGCGAAGGCGGTGGCCGCGTCCCGGTCGGAGGCGTCCGCGCCGAGCGGCTCGTAGGCGGGGTGCGCCAGCTGGAGCTTGTGGTTGAACTTCGAGACCTTGCCGGCGAACATCGCGCGGCTGCCGGGCAGCAGGTCCTTGTGCGGCTTGTGCACGCCGGCGCCGAAGAAGACCAGCTGGAGCCGGCCGCTGCCGTCGGTGATGGTCACCTCCAGGCGTTTGCCGCGGCCCCCGTTGAAGGTCAGGATCCGCGCGTCGGCGACCTGGGCGACGACGGTGACGTGCTCGTCGATCTGGTCGGCGAGCTCGGCCAGCGAGGTCAGCTCACCGCGCTCGGCGTACCGCCGCGGATAGTGGTGGAGCAGGTCCAGGGCCGTGTGCAGGCCGAGCTGCTCGGCCAGCACCTTGGCGGTGGCGGGGCCGAGCGTCTTCTTGAGGTCTTCGTCGAGCGCGGGCACGTCTTCCATTGCACACCATGGCGCTGACAAGACCGCTGTCCGACCCTTACTCCACGCCGATGAGCAGCGGCGCCGAGTACCGCCCGCCCCGGTAGGTGACGGTGTCGACGGCCAGGTGCCCGTGCTGTACGTACGCCTCCAGGCGCTCGGCGAGCGCGTCCGGCACCTCGGGTCCCAGGACCAGGGTGACGAGTTCGCCGCCGGAGCCCAGCATCCGCTCCAGGACGGCCTCGGCGGTCTCGGTCAGGCCCGCGCCGATGACGGCGACGTCGCCGTCGATGAGGCCGAGCACGTCGCCGGCCTGGCAGATGCCGGCCGAGGTGAAGGACTGCCGTTCGGCGACGGCCAGCTCCGCGTAGCGGGTGGCGCCGGCCGCGGCGGTCATCGCGACGACGTCCTCGTCGAAGCTGCCGTCCGGGTCGTGCACGGCGAGGGCGGCCAGGCCCTGCACCGCGGAGCGGGTGGGGATCACGGCCACCCGCACGCCGTCGGCGCGGGCCTGTTCGGCCGCGGCGGCCGCGGCCGCGCGCAGCTCGGCGCCGCCCGGCAGGAGGACCACCTCGCGGGCGTGCGCGCGCCGGATGGCGTCGACCAGCTCCGCGACGGCCGGGACCTCCCCGGGGGGCGCGAGCACGGAGGTCGCGCCCGCCTCCCCGCACAGCACGGCCAGCCCCTCGCCGGGGACGACGGCGACCACGGCCCGCTGGGCGCGCTCGCCGCGGCCCCGGCGCCGCTCGTCGCCGAAGTGCGTGATGCGTATCCGGTACGGCCGGCCGGCGACGACCCCGGCCTCCACGGCCGCACCGGGGTCGTCGACGTGGACGTGGACGTTCCACAGCCCGTCCCCGCCGACCACGACCAGGGAGTCGCCGAGCCCGTCGAGCCGGGCGCGCAGCTCCCCGACGGCCGCCTCGGAGGCCTCCAGCAGGTAGATCACCTCGTACGCCGGCCCGTCCAGTTCCTCCTGCGCGCAGGGCTCCGAGGACTGCGGTACGGGTACGGCCCGGCCGCGCACCGGTTCGGCGGCCGGCTCCTGGCCGGACAGCGCCTGCCACAGGGCCCCGAGTACGGCGACCAGGCCGCAGCCGCCGGCGTCGACCACCCCGGCCCGGCCCAGCGCCGCCAGTTGCCCGGGCGTCTCGGCCAGGGCGGCCCGGGCCGCGTCGTAGGCGGCGCGGGCCACGTCGGCGGCGGTCACGGCGGCGTGCTCAGCGGCCTCGCCGGCCCGCGCGGCCGCGGCGGCGACGGTGAGCATGGTGCCCTCCACCGGGTGCGCGACGGCCCCGTACGCCTCCTGCGCGGCCCGGGTCAGCGCCTCGGCCAGCAGCCGGCCGGGCTCCCGTCCGGCGGGTTCGTCGCCGAGGACGTCGGCGACTCCGCGCAGGAGCTGCGCGAGGATCGTCCCGGAGTTCCCCCGGGCCCCGACGAGCGCCCCGTACGCGTAGGCCCGTACGGCCCGGGCCAGGGAGTCGCCGGCCGTGGCGGGAGCCTCGTCCTCGAAGGCCGCGGTCAGGGCGCGGTCGGCCGATTCGGCGGTGAGGTAGAGGTTGGTGCCGGTGTCCGCGTCGGCCACGGGATAGACGTTGATCGCGTCGATGTCCTCGCGGGCCCGGCCCAGGGCGGCCAGGGCGAGCGAGCTCCAGGTGCGCACCGCTTCGGCGTCGAGCTCGTCAGGGGGCTGCGGCTGCGGCTCGTGCGGCACCGGGCGTTCCTCCTTGTGCGGGCCAGGGTTCACCGCAGGGTAACCAAGGACTGCCCGGGCGTCCGGACCGCGGGGCGGGGGCATCGGCGGTCATGGTAGTTTTCTTGGACGGACGCAGTCGTTGTATGCTGCTCCGGTTGCCCGATGAGAGTCGGGCCATTCCCCCGGCAAACCACTTCAGACTCTCTGATCCGGTGCGCCGGTTTCACTGTAATTGCATCTGAAGTCTTTGGAGTGACCTGTGGCTGCCAACTGCGACGTTTGCGCCAAGGGGCCGAGCTTCGGCAACAACATCTCCCACTCGCACCGCCGCACCTCGCGTCGCTGGAACCCGAACATCCAGCGCGTCCGTGCCGTGGTCAATGGGACGCCGAAGCGCCTCAACGCCTGCACCTCGTGCATCAAGGCCGGCAAGGTCTCGCGCTGACGCCTCACGTCGTAGCGCAGCCCTTTCCGGTTGCCAAAAGGAAGACCGGTTCACCTCTGGTGAACCGGTCTTTTGCCTTTCCCGGACCGGGTGGGGCTCAGCGCCACTGCCAGGCGTGATCCACCGGGCCGATGCCCCCGCCGAGCGCGAAGCCGGCGGCGATGGCGCCCGTGACGTACTCCTTGGCAGCCCTGACCGCCTCCGGGACGGACAGTCCCTTCGCCAGGCCCGCCGCGACCGCGCTCGCCAGGGTGCAGCCCGTGCCGTGGGTGTGCCGGTTGTCGTGCCGGGGGGCCCGCAGCCAGTGTGCGTCGGTGCCGTCGGTCAGCAGGTCCACGGCCTCGTCCCCGTGCGCCGCCAGGTGCCCGCCCTTGATCAGCGCCCACCGGGGCCCGTAGCCGAGGACCGCGTCGGCGGCCCGCCGCATGTCGTCCTCGGTTTCCACGACCACGCCCGTGAGCTGCGCCACCTCGTCCAGGTTGGGCGTGGCCACGGTGGCCCTCGGCAGCAGCTCCTCGCGCACGGCGTCCAACGCCGAGGCGGCCAGCAGCGCGTCCCCGTGCTTGGAGACCCCCACGGGGTCCACGACGGCCGGGGCGGGGGTGGCGGCCAGCAGCGCGGCCACCGTCTCCACCAGCACGGCCGAGGAGAGCATCCCGGTCTTCACGGCCTGGACTCCGATGTCGTCCACCACGGCCCGGTACTGGGCCGTCACGGCCTCGGCGGGCAGCTCCCAGGCTCCCCGTACCCCGAGTGAGTTCTGCGCGGTCACCGCGGTCACCACGCTCATGCCGTGCACGCCGAGCGCCAGCATGGTCTTGAGGTCGGCCTGGATGCCCGCGCCGCCGCCGGAATCGGATCCGGCGACGGTCAGGCACAGCGGCGGGGCGCCGGTCACGGCGCGCCGTCCTCGGCGGCCGGGTCGGCCCCGAAGTGGTCCCAGCCGCCGGTGCTGGTCCAGGGGGCGCCGTCCACGGTCACCTGGGGCAGCGCGGAGCGGTTCAGCACCTCCCCGATGACCTTCCAGCGGGCGGGGAGCTTCACGTCCGGCGGGAAGGTGGCCACGATCGCGTGGTCCTCACCACCGGTGAGCACCCACTGCAGCGGGTCCACACCGACGGCCTGCCCGATGTCGTGCATCTGGGTGGGGATGTCGACGGCTGCCGAGCGCAGGTCGATCCTCACCTTGCTGGCCTCGGCGATGTGCCCGAGGTCGGCGATCAGGCCGTCGCTGACGTCGGTCATGGCGGTGGCACCGAGCCCGGCGGCCGCGGGGCCCGCGTGGTACGGCGGCTCGGGGCGCCGGTGGGCCTCCACGAAGGCCCGCGGGGACCGGAAACCGCGTGAGAGCACGGCGAATCCCGCCGCGGACCAGCCCAGCCAGCCGGTGACGGCGACGACGTCGCCGGGCTGGGCGCCGGAGCGCAGGACGGGTTCGTGGTTGCGCAGGTCGCCGAGGGCGGTGATGGCGACGGTGATGGTGTCGCCGCGCACGACGTCTCCGCCGACCACGGCCGCGCCGGCGACCTGGCACTCGTCGCGGATGCCGTCCATGAGCTCGGTGGGCCAGGTGACCGGCAGCTCGGCCGGGACGACGAGGCCGAGCAGCAGGGCGGTCGGCACCGCCCCCATGGCGGCGATGTCGGCGAGGTTCTGCGCGGCGGCCTTGCGGCCGACGTCGTAGGCCGTGGACCAGTCGCGCCGGAAGTGCCTGCCTTCCAGCAGGATGTCGGTGCTCGCCACGACCCGCCGGTCGGGGGCCGACACGACCGCGGCGTCGTCGCCCGGTCCGAGCCGGACCGCCGGGGTGGTGGTGAGCCGTGAGGTGAGCTCCCGAATGAGCCCGAACTCCCCCAGCTCGCCCACAGTGCCCTTCATCGCTGTGCCCCTTCTTGCCCAGTCCGCTTGCGGTCGCGAGCCGTCACAGCTCTGGGTACCGTCAACAGATACGTCAACTTCTGCTCTCCGTACGCCCCGCTGTGCGTGGCGCCGGGCCCGCAGGTCTCCCCGTGGCGCACGGCGACGCGGTACCGTGGCGTCTCTTCTTCCCCCGGGAGTCCCACCCGAAGGTTAGGGGAAATGATCCTCGTGGCCGCCCTGGAGGTTCCGTGGTACAGGCGTACATCCTTATCCAGACCGAAGTGGGCAAGGCGTCGTTCGTCGCCGAGTCCATCGGCCAGATCGCGGGGGTGATCCAGGCCGAGGACGTGACGGGCCCGTACGACGTGATCGTGCGCGCCCAGGCCGACACCGTGGACGAACTCGGCCGCATGGTCGTGGCCAAGGTCCAGCAGGTGGAGGGGATCACCCGCACCTTGACCTGCCCGGTGGTCCATCTGTAGCCCCGTCTACTCTTGGCCGGTGATGTCCCTCCACCACCGGCCCGTCCGTCTGCCCGCTCTGCTGGCTCTGCTGGCCCTCGCGGGCTGTGCCCCGGGCGATTCCGAGGCCCGGGTGGACCCGCCGCCCACGCCGCCCGCCGCCGTCGCGGGGTTCTGTGCAGCACTGCACGAGGACCTCCCGGAGACGGTGGCCGGCCTGGCGCGGACCCCGACCGAGCCGGAGTCCGGTCTGACCGCCGCGTGGGGCGGCTCGGCGATCGTACTGCGGTGCGGTATCCCCAAGCCCCCCAAGATGGCTGATCCCGAGCAGGAGGGCGTCCACGTGAACGGGGTGGCCTGGCTGCTGGAGAAGCTCCCGGACGGCGGTTTCCGCTTCACCACCGGGATGCGGAAGGCGTACACGGAGGTCCGGGTCGACAAGGAGCATGCCACGGACGCGGGGATGCTGGTCGGGCTGTCCACCGCCGTCGCCAGGACCGTGCCCGAGGGCATCTCGTCCTACTGACCCCCGTCCTGCCGACCCCCTGCCGAGCACACCGCCGCCCGCCGAGCCGTCCTTTTGAGGGCGGGCCCGGCGGGCGGTCGGGTGTGCGGGTCCGGGGCGGCTAGCGCAGCCCGGTGGAGCGGCGCAGGGCGGCCTGGATCAGCAGGTCCACGAGCTCCTGGTACTCGATGCCCGACTCCTGCCACATCCGCGGGTACATGGAGATCGGGGTGAAGCCCGGCATCGTGTTGATCTCGTTGATGACGAACTCGCCGTCCTCGGTGAGGAAGAAGTCGGCGCGCACCAGGCCCTCGCAGGACGCGGCCTCGAAGGCCTCGATCGCGAGCCGCTGCACCTCGGCGGTCTGTTCCGGGGTGAGCGGGGCCGGCACGATCCCGGAGGCCGAGTCGATGTACTTCGCCTCGAAGTCGTAGAAGTCGTGGCTGGAGACCGGCGGGATCTCGGCGGGCGCGCTCGCGCGCGGACCGTCCTCGAACTCCAGGACGCCGCACTCGATCTCGCGGCCGCGCAGCAGCGCCTCCACGATGATCTTCGGGTCGTGGCGCCGGGCCTCGCGGACCGCCGCGTCCAGCCCGGAGGCGTCGTCGACCTTGGTGATGCCGATGGAGGAGCCGGCCCGGGCGGGCTTGATGAACAGCGGCCAGCCGTGCTCGGCGGCGAAGTCCAGGATCTTCGCCTCGGCGGCGTCCCGGTCGGCCTCCCACTCGCGGGGGCGGATGGTCACGTACGGGCCGACGCGCAGCCCGAAGGACGTGAACACCCGCTTCATGTAGTCCTTGTCCTGGCCCACGGCCGAGGCGAGGACGCCCGAGCCGACGTACGGCACCCCTGACAGCTCCAGGAGGCCCTGCAGGGTGCCGTCCTCGCCGTAAGGGCCGTGCAGCACGGGGAAGACGACGTCGACCTCGCCCAGGGCCTTGGGGACGGCGCCCGGCTCGGTGTAGACGACCTCGCGGCTTGCGGGGTCGACCGAGAGCACGACGGCGCCTTCGGCGGAGTCGGCGAGCTCCTCGACGCTCGGGAGCTTGCGGTCGGCGATGGCCATCCGCGCGGGCTCGTCGGCGGTCAGTGCCCACCGGCCGTCCGTGGTGATGCCGATGGGCAGCACCTCGTACTTGGAGCGGTCGATGGAGCGCAGCACCGCGCCCGCCGTGACGACCGAGATGGCGTGTTCCGAGCTGCGGCCGCCGAACACGACGGCCACGCGGGGCTTGCGGCCCTGCTGCTCAGGGGTCTGGGGGAGGTTCTCGCTGCTCATATCGCCACGAGGGTACCCGCTCAGACGTCCGGAATGGAGTCAGCGGCGTTCCGGTTTGGCGCTGCGTCCCATCAGTTCCTTCAGCGCGACCAGGGTCGGCTTGCCGTGGTGGACGATGTCCACCACGGTCTCGGTGATGGGCATGTCCACTCCGTACCGGTGGGCCAGATCGGCCACGGACTGGCAGGACTTGACCCCCTCGGCGGTCTGCTTGGTGACCGCGATGGTCTCTTCCAGGGTCATCCCGCGGCCGAGGTTGGTGCCGAAGGTGTGGTTCCGGGAGAGCGGCGAGGAGCAGGTGGCGACCAGGTCGCCGAGGCCCGCGAGGCCGGAGAAGGTGAGCGGGTCCGCGCCCATCGCCAGGCCCAGCCGGGTCGTTTCGGCGAGGCCGCGGGTGATGAGCGAGCCCTTGGTGTTGTCCCCCAGGCCCATGCCGTCCGCGATGCCGACGGCGAGGCCGATGACGTTCTTGACTGCGCCGCCGAGCTCGCAGCCGACGACGTCGGTGTTGGTGTACGGGCGGAAGTACGGGGTGTGGCAGGCGGCCTGGAGGCGCTGCGCCACGGCCTCGTCCACGCAGGCGACGACGCAGGCGGCGGGCTGCCGGGCGGCGATCTCGCGGGCCAGGTTGGGGCCGGTGACGACGGCGACGCGCGCCGACGGGACCTTGGCCACCTCTTCGATGACCTCGCTCATCCGCTTGGCGGTGCCGAGTTCGATGCCCTTCATCAGGGAGACGAGCACGGTGTCGGGGGCCAGCAGCGGTGCCCATTCGGCGAGGTTGCCGCGCAGGGTCTGGGAGGGGACGGCGAGGACGGTGAAGTCGGCGCCGCGCGCGGCCTCTGCCGGGTCGGTGGTGGCGCGGAGGTTCCCGGGGAGTTCGATCCCCGGGAGGTAGTCGGGGTTGGTCCGGCCGGTGTTGACGGCGTCGGCCAGCTCCTGGCGGCGCCCCCACAGGGTCACCTCGCAGCCGGCGTCGGCGAGCACCATGCCGAAGGCGGTGCCCCAGGAGCCGGTTCCGAATACGGCAGCCTTCACGGGACGTGTCACTTCTTGCCCTCCCCCGCGGCCTTGCGCCGCTGTTCCGCCCTGGCCTTGCGATGGTCGTACGGCCGCTCGGGCGCGGGCTCTCCCCGCACCTCCTCCAGCAGCCCGGTGATGGCCGCCATGATGACCTCGGTGACCTCCTTGAGCACTTCCGGGGTGGGTTCCCGGTCGTAGTACGCGGAGAGGTCGACGGGCGGTCCGGCCAGCACCTGGAGGGTCTTGCGGGGGAAGAGCTGGACCTTGTTCTCCCGCGCGTAGGGCGGCATCGCGAGGTTCGCGCCCCACTGGGCCACCGGAATGACGGGAGCCCTGGTGATCAGCGCGACCCGGGCGGCGCCGGTCTTGCCGGCCATCGGCCACATGTCGGGGTCGCGGGTGAGGGTGCCCTCCGGGTAAAAGGCCACGCATTCGCCGCGCTCGATCGCGTCCACCGCGGCCCGGAATGCGTCCAGGGCGTTGGTGCTCTCCCGGTAGACCGGGATCTGGCCGCTGCCCCGCAGGATCGCGCCGACAATGGGGACCTTGAAGAGCGCCGCCTTGGCGAGCAATCGGGGTACCCGGCCGGTGTTGTACTGGAAGTGCGCGTAGGAGAGCGGGTCCAGATACGAGTTGTGATTGACCGCGGTGATAAATCCACCTTCGGCCGGAATGTGCTCCATTCCCCGCCAGTCCCGCTTGAAGAGCACTACCAGCGGCGGTTTTGCGATGACCGCCGCCAGGCGGTACCAGAAGCCGATTCTGCGGCGGGACACTCGGACACCTTCCTCTAGGACCGGTCCGGGGGTACCTCCCAGCGGTGGCTGGGGGAGCTTGGGCACCTCGTCGACGGACAAGTGTCGCCCCAGGCCCGGTCTCTGTCGAGAACACCGTACGCCCCGCTCAGGCCACCGGATCCCGGGCCGCCGGGGCTGAGGGGACAATGGGCCGACACATGACCCGGCCATGACCTGCCCATGGGCAGGGGTTGTGCCGGAGCTCACCGGAGGGGAGGGGTCGGTCACGAACGCCGTCTGGAGCCTGGTGGTCCCGCTGAAGCCTCTGGCAGTGGCCAAGAGCCGTCTCGCGGCGGCCGTCGGCGCCTCCCGCCCGGGGCTCGCGCTCGCCTTCGCCCAGGACACCGTGGCGGGGGCGCTGGCCTGCGCCGCGGTCGCCGATGTGGTGGTCGTCACGGACGACGCCGAGGCCGGTGCGGAACTGGCCCGCCTCGGCGCGCGGATCGTCGCGGACGCCCCGGGGGCCGGGCTCAACGCGGCGCTGGCCCACGGGGCCCGGGAGATACGGGCGGGCCGGCCCGGGGCTGCCGTGGCCGCGATGAACGCGGATCTGCCGGCGCTGCGGGCGCCCGAATTGCTACGCGTGCTCGAAACCGCTTCGGCATTTCCCCGGGCATTTCTGGCGGATGCGGCCGGAATCGGCACGACGTTGCTTTCCGCTGCTCCGGACGTGGAATTGGCACCCTCGTTCGGCGGTCCCTCACGGGCCAGGCATTCGGCGTCGGGAGCGGTGGAAATCGCCCTGTCGGGAGTGGACAGCGTGCGCCGGGACGTGGACACGGCGCGGGATCTGCGGACGGCACTCGCCCTCGGGGTGGGGCCTCACACGGCCCGATACAGTGCCGGTATGCAGGCGACCGCGTACACGTACGACTCCCAGACCCGCAGCGGCAGTGTGCTGCTGGACGACGGCACCCCGGTGCCCTTCGAGGCCCCGGCCTTCGACGCGGGCGGCCTGCGGCTGCTGCGGCCCGGGCAGCGGGTGCGGATCGAGACGGACGGCGAGGGCGCGAGCCTGCGGATCACCCTGGTCACGCTGCAGACCTTCTGACCGTTCTGTCCGTCCGGCGCGCTGACCCTCCGGCGTTCTGCACGTTGCCCTTCGCCCTTCTACGCTTCTGACCTGCGAAGAACGCACCGCGGGCCGGCTTCCCCCGCGGGGAAACCGGCCCGGCGTGTGTGACTCGTGCCCCTACTTCTTGCGGGCGGTCGTCTTCTTCGCGGTGGCCTTGCGCGTCGCCGTCTTCTTGGCGGGCGCCTTCGTCGCTGCGGTGGCCTTCTTGGCGGCCGGAGCGGTCTTCTTCGCGGTGGCGGTGGTCTTCTTCGCCGCCGGGGCGGCCTTCTTGGCGGTCGCGGCCTTCTTCGCCGTGGCCGTCGCCTTCTTGGCGGTGGCCGTGCTCTTCACCGCCGCCTTCTTGGCGGTCGCGGTGGTCTTCTTGGCCGTGGTCTTCTTTGCGACCGTGGTCTTCGCGGCCGCCTTCTTGGCGGTGGTGGCCTTCTTCGCGGCGGCCTTCTTGACCGTCGCGGAAGCACCACCGGTGAGGCTGCCCTTGGGCGCCTTCTTCACCGACACCTCGCCGCCCTTGGGCAGCTTCTTGGTGCCGCTGACCAGGTCCTTGAACCCCTGGCCCGCACGGAAGCGGGGCACCGAGGTCTTCTTGACCCGGACGCGCTCTCCGGTCTGCGGGTTGCGGGCGTAACGGGCCGGACGGTCGACCTTCTCGAACGAGCCGAAGCCCGTGACCGAGACCCGGTCGCCCGCGACGGTAGCGCGGACAATAGCGTCCAGTACCGCGTCGACAGCGTCCGCGGCCTGCTGACGGCCGCCCAGCTTGTCGGCAATCGCTTCTACGAGCTGCGCCTTGTTCAACGTCTTCCCCTTCGGAGACTTCGCCAGAACGAATGTGTTCAAGCTTATTTCGCACGTTAGGCGGATATATACCGCAAATCAAACACGAAACGGGCTAATCACCCTAGTGCCGCAACGCTGTAGGCCGTTACGGAGTTCCTTCGCATCAGTCGCCTTCAGGGAATCGACCCTCGTCGAGGTCCTTCATCAACCTGTCCAGGCGCCTTGCCGCATCGGCGAGATCGTGCTTCGCCGCGGCCGTGACGACCAACAGCTTCCGGGACAGCGCCATCCTTACGCCCTCCGGGACTTGCAGTGAGCGAACCCTTGTGTGTGCTTCTTTCAACCGGTCCGCGACGAGTTCGTAGAGCTCAAGTTGACTGTCGCGTTCCATGCACAGATTGTGCCATCTGGGGCGAGTTGTCGCCTCACGGGGCCTCAACACACAGCTGTGCCCCCCACCATCCGGTGGGGGGCACAGCGTTGTCGATGTGATCACCCAAAGGTGAATAAGCGCTGATCAGGCTGGAATCAGCCCTGAATCGTACGCGGCTTGAAGGCCGGTCGGGCGCTTTCGTACGTGGCGATGTCCGCTTCGTTCTGAAGGGTGAGCGAGATGTCGTCCAACCCCTCCAGCAGCCTCCATCGGGCGTTGTCGTCGAGTTCGAACTCCGCCTCGATGCCTTCCGCCCGCACCTGGCGGTCGACCAGGTCGACGGTGATCTCGGCGGTGGGGTCGGCCTCGGTCAGCTTCCACAGCCGGTCGACGGTCTCCTGGGGCAGGACGACGGTCAGCAGGCCGTTCTTCAGCGAGTTCCCGCGGAAGATGTCGGCGAAGCGGGAGGAGATGACCGTCTTGAAGCCGAAGTTCTGCAGCGCCCAGACGGCGTGCTCGCGCGAGGAACCGGTGCCGAAGTCGGGGCCGGCGACCAGCACGGTCGCGCCGGCGCGCTCCGGCCGGTTGGTGATGAACTCCGGGTCCTTGCGCCAGGCCTCGAAGAGCCCGTCTTCGAACCCGTCGCGGGTGATCTTCTTCAGCCAGTGGGCCGGGATGATCTGGTCGGTGTCGACGTTGCTGCGGCGCAGCGGTACGGCCCGGCCGGTGTGGGTGGTGAAGGCTTCCATGGTTCTCAGACTCCGGCGGTCGCGTGGGCGTCGGACAGGTCGGCGGGCGAGGCCAGATGGCCCAGTACCGCGGTGGCGGCGGCCACCTGCGGGGAGACCAGGTGGGTGCGCCCGCCCTTGCCCTGGCGGCCCTCGAAGTTGCGGTTGGAGGTGGACGCGGAGCGCTCACCGGGGGCCAGTTGGTCGGGGTTCATGCCCAGACACATCGAGCAGCCCGCGTGCCGCCATTCGGCGCCGGCCTCCTTGAAGACCTTGTCCAGGCCCTCTTCCACGGCCTGCAGGGCGACCCGGACCGAGCCGGGGACCACCAGCATCCGTACGCCGTCGGCGACTTTGCGGCCCTCGATGATCCCGGCGACGGCGCGCAGGTCCTCGATGCGGCCGTTGGTGCAGGAACCTACGAAGACGGTGTCGACCTTGATGTCGCGCAGCGGCTGGCCGGCGGTCAACCCCATGTACTCCAGGGCCTTTTCGGCGGCGTGGCGCTCCGAAGCGTCCTCGTACGAAGCGGGGTCGGGGACGCTGGCCGACAGCGGCGCGCCCTGGCCCGGGTTGGTGCCCCAGGTGACGAACGGGGTCAGCGTGGTGCCGTCGATGACGACCTCGGCGTCGAAGACCGCGTCGTCGTCGGTGCGCAGCGTCTTCCAGTACGCGACGGCCGCGTCCCACTCCTCGCCCCTCGGGGCGTGGTCACGGCCCTCCAGGTAGTCGAAGGTGGTCTGGTCGGGGGCGATCATGCCCGCGCGGGCGCCGGCCTCGATAGACATGTTGCAGATGGTCATGCGGGCTTCCATCGACAGCTTCTCGATGGCTTCGCCGCGGTATTCCAGGATGTACCCCTGGCCGCCGCCGGTGCCGATCTTGGCGATGATCGCCAGGATCAGGTCCTTCGCGGTGACGCCCTCGGCCAGCGCGCCGGTGACGGTGATCGCCATCGTCTTCGGGCGGGCCAGCGGCAGCGTCTGGGTGGCCAGCACGTGCTCGACCTGGCTGGTGCCGATGCCGAAGGCCAGCGCGCCGAAGGCGCCGTGCGTGGAGGTGTGGGAGTCACCGCAGACCACGGTGGTGCCGGGCTGGGTCAGGCCCAGCTGCGGTCCGACGACGTGGACGACGCCCTGCTCGACGTCGCCGAGCGAGTGCAGACGTACGCCGAACTCGGAGCAGTTCTTGCGCAGCGTCTCCAGCTGGGCCCGGGAGACCGGGTCCGCGATCGGCTTGTCGATGTCCAAGGTGGGGGTGTTGTGGTCCTCGGTCGCGATGGTGAGGTCGAGGCGTCGGACCTTGCGGCCGGCCTCGCGCAGGCCCTCGAAGGCCTGGGGGCTGGTCACCTCGTGCAGCAGGTGCAGATCGATGAAGAGGAGGTCGGGCTCGCCTTCGGCGCGCCGGACGACATGGTCGTCCCAGACCTTCTCCGCGAGTGTCCTACCCATCGCTATCCCTCCGGCTCACCGTCCCGGACCCAGTGGTTCGTGGACCCGTACATACAGACTCGCTGGTTCTTGGAAAAATTGAACTTGCGTTTCACAGTGTGAGACGTGAATATCGTTTCATGGACAACTCTAGCGGCGTCGGCGTTCTCGACAAGGCAGCTCTGGTACTGAGCGCACTGGAGTCCGGTCCGGCCACCCTCGCCGGGCTGGTCGCGGCGACAGGGCTCGCACGACCCACGGCACATCGCCTTGCCGTGGCACTGGAACACCACCGGATGGTGGCGAGGGACATGCAGGGCCGGTTCATCCTCGGTCCGCGGCTGGCGGAGCTCGCCGCCGCGGCCGGCGAGGACCGCCTGCTGGCCACGGCCGGACCCGTGCTCACCCACCTCCGTGACGTGACGGGCGAGAGCGCACAGCTCTACCGCCGTCAGGGAGACATGCGCATCTGCGTGGCGGCCGCCGAGCGGCTGTCGGGCCTGAGGGACACCGTCCCGGTGGGCTCCACCCTGCCCATGAAGGCGGGCTCGGCCGCGCAGATCCTGATGGCCTGGGAGGAGCCCGAGCGGCTCCACCGCGGCCTGCAGGGCGCGCGCTTCACGGCGACGGCGCTCTCGGGCGTACGGCGCCGGGGCTGGGCGCAGTCGATCGGCGAGCGGGAGCCCGGTGTGGCCTCCGTATCGGCGCCGGTGCGCGGGCCGTCGAACCGCGTGGTGGCCTCGGTATCGGTCTCCGGGCCCATCGAGCGCCTGACCCGCCACCCGGGCCGGATGCACGCCCAGGCCGTCATCGACGCGGCCGCCCGTCTCACGGAGGCGCTGCGCCGCTCCGGCTGACCTGACCGACCTGCCCCTTTGTTCACCCCCGGGCCCGGGGGCGCGTACGACGCCGCACACGTCCGAACACGCGCCTCCGGGCCCGTACTTACGTCGACGCCGCCCGTGTCGGCACGAACGGCGAAGAGGCCCTCCGCGATGAACGCGGAGGGCCTCTTCGATGCGTACCCCCGACCGGATTCGAACCGGCGCTACCGCCTTGAGAGGGCGGCGTGCTAGGCCGCTACACAACGGGGGCTAGCTGGTGTTGCTGTTACTGCGCTGGGCTACCAGGACTCGAACCTAGAATAAGGGAACCAGAAACCCTCGTGTTGCCAATTACACTATAGCCCAAAGTGGTCTAGACCAGACCAACAGTACCCCCGACCGGATTCGAACCGGCGCTACCGCCTTGAGAGGGCGGCGTGCTAGGCCGCTACACAACGGGGGCCCTAGCGATCCTGCATCAAGACGTCCGGGTGCGACCCTGGAGATCTCGCGGGAAGGATCTGTACCCCCGACCGGATTCGAACCGGCGCTACCGCCTTGAGAGGGCGGCGTGCTAGGCCGCTACACAACGGGGGCAAAGCACTGCGTTACTACTGCACTGCGCTGGGGTACCAGGACTCGAACCTAGAATAAGGGAACCAGAAACCCTCGTGTTGCCAATTACACTATACCCCACCAAAAGTCAACCCCCTGCGGGGTTTTCCTTCTTTGGTGTCGCCTCCGTCCGGCCTTTCGGCCCGCTCCGGCGGCGCAGAAAGAACATTACCGGATGCCTGACCGTGCTCCAAAACGGGTATCCCGTGCCAGCAGCTCCGGGAGCCCCTCAAGTCCGGCGATGCGGTGCACGCCGTCGGGCCCGTCCCCACGGCCGCCGTCACGGTCGAGCCAGATCGCCAGCAGCCCGGCGTCCCGCGCCCCGCGCGCGTCGATCTCCGGCTGGTCACCCACGTACGCCACCTCGCCCGGCAGCAGCGCCATCGCCTCGCAGGCGGCCAGGAAGGCTCCCGCCTCGGGCTTGCTGACGCCGAGCTCAACGGCGCAGACCAGCACTTCGAAGCGGTCGCGCAGGCCGAGGTCACGCAGCTTGGGGTCCTGGTTGACGGTGGAGGAGTTGGTGAGCACCCCGTGCCGGTAGTCGGCGGCGAGGGCGTCCAGCGCGGGCACCACGTCGGGGAAGACGGACCAGGCGGTCTTGTAGTGCGCGATGTACCGGTCGAACCAGGCGTCCGCCTCGTCGGCCGTCATTCCGGGCTCCCCGAGGAACTCCCGCACCCGCTCCTGGCGCTGTCCCTGGAACGTGCCCTCGCCGGCCGCGAAACGCGCCCAGTGCCGGTCGGTGATCCGCCGCCACAGCGCCAGCGCCTGCGCGGGGGTCCCGTACCGCTCCGCGATCCCGGCGGACTCCAGCTGGCGCGCGAGCCCCGCGGCATCGGCCCCCGTGTAGTCGAAGAGGGTGTCGTCGATGTCCCACAGCACGGCGCGGATCGGCATGGGCCGAGCCTACGCCCGGCGCCCGTCCGCCGGGGGCGGGACGGGAAAGAAAGATCGTGAACAGTGCCGGGGGCGGCGCGGGGAACGCCGCAGGGGGGCGGCGGCCGGGGTCCGGCCGCCGCCCCCCTGCGGGACGTACGGGTACTGGTGCCGCCTACGCGGCGAGCTTGGCCAGGGCCGCGTCGATGCGGGCCAGGGACCTCTCCTTGCCCAGGATCTCCAGGGACTCGAAGAGCGGCAGGCCGATGGTGCGGCCCGTGACGGCCACGCGGACCGGGGCCTGGGCCTTGCCGAGCTTGAGGCCGTGGGCCTCGCCGGCGGTCAGGACGGCCTGCTTGAGGGACTCGGGGTCCGACCAGTCGGCGGCCCGGAGGTTCTCGCGCGCGGTGGTGAGCAGCGCCGCCGGCTCGCCCTTCATCGCCTTGTCCCACGAGGCCTGGTCGGAGACCGGCTCCTTCAGGAACAGGAAGTCGACGTTGGCCGTGATGTCCGACAGGACGGTCACGCGGGTCTGGGCGTACGGCGCGATGCGCGCCCAGGCCTCGGCGTCGAAGTCCTCGGGCGCCCAGTTGGCGTGCGGGGCCTGGAGCCACGGGGTGCAGGCGTCCGCGAAGGCCTTCGGGTCCAGCAGGCGGATGTGGTCGGCGTTGATCGCCTCCGCCTTCTTGATGTCGAAGCGCGCCGGGTTCGCGTTGACGTCCGGGATGTCGAACTTCGCCACCATCTCCTCGATCGAGAAGATGTCCTGGTCCTTGGAGAAGGACCAGCCGAGCAGCGAGAGGTAGTTCAGCAGGCCCTCGGGGAGGAAGCCGCGCTCGCGGTACAGGTTGAGCGAGGACTCGGGGTCGCGCTTGGAGAGCTTCTTGTTGCCCTCGCCCATCACGTACGGCAGGTGGCCGAACTCCGGGATGCCCGTGGCGACGCCCAGCTCCATCAGCGCCTTGTAGAGCGCGATCTGGCGCGGGGTGGAGGACAGCAGGTCCTCGCCGCGCAGCACGTGCGTGATCTGCATCAGCGCGTCGTCGACCGGGTTGACCAGCGTGTACAGGGGGGCGCCGTTGGCCCGCAGGATGCCGAAGTCCGGCACGTTCTCCGGGCTGAAGGTCAGCTCGCCGCGGACCAGGTCGGTGAAGGTGATCGGCTCGTCGGGCATCCGGAAGCGGACGATCGAGGAGCGGTGCTCGCCCTGGAAGGCCTCCAGCTGCACCTGGGTCAGCTCGCGGCAGTGGCCGTCGTAGCCGGAGGGCTTGCCGGCCGCGCGGGCGGCGGCGCGGCGCGCGTCCAGCTCCTCGGTGGTGCAGTAGCAGTCGTACGCGTAACCGCCGTCGCGCAGGCGCTGGGCGACGTCCGCGTAGATGTCCATGCGCTGGGACTGGCGGTACGGGGCGTGCGGGCCGCCGACCTCGGGGCCCTCGTCCCAGGTGAAGCCGAGCCAGCGCAGCGAGTCGAGCAGCTGCTCGTACGACTCCTCGGAGTCGCGGGCCGCGTCGGTGTCCTCGATGCGGAAGACGAACGTACCGCCGTGGTGGCGGGCGAACGCCCAGTTGAAGAGGGCGGTCCGGACCAGGCCCACGTGGGGGTTGCCGGTCGGGGAGGGACAGAAACGTACGCGGACGTTCGCGTTAGCCACGCTTGATCACCTTGTTGGTGAGAGTGCCGATGCCTTCGATGGTGACGGCGACCTCGTCGCCGACGTTGAGGGGGCCGACTCCGGCCGGGGTCCCCGTGAGGATGACGTCACCCGGGAGCAGCGTCATGGCCTCGGTGATGTGGACGATCAGGTCCTCGATGGAGCGGACCATGTCACTGGTGCGGCCGAGCTGGCGCTGTTCGCCGTTGACGGTGCACTGGATGGTCAGGTCGCTCGGGTCCAGGTCGGTCTCGATCCAGGGGCCGAGGGGGCAGGAGCTGTCGAAGCCCTTGGCGCGGGCCCACTGCTTCTCCCGCTGCTGGACGTCGCGCGCGGTGACGTCGTTGGCGCAGGTGTAGCCGAGGATCACGTCCTTGACGCGCTCCTTCGGGACCTCGCGGCACATGCGGCCGATGACCACGGCGAGCTCCGCCTCGTGGTGGAGGTCCTGGGAGAAGGAGGGGTACGTGATCGGGTCGCCCGGGCCGACCACCGAGGTGGAGGGCTTGAAGAAGGTGATCGGCGCATCCGGACGGCCTTGATCGTCGAAGATGGCGTTGCCGAGCTCTGCCGCGTGCTCCGCGTAGTTGCGGCCGATGGCCACGACCTTGTTCGGGAGCACGGGCGGCAGCAGCCTGACCTTGCTCAGCGGGACCTTCGTGCCTGAGAGCTCGAAGTCCGCGAACGGAATGCCCTTGATGATGTCGAGGACGAGCTCACCCTCGGCGCCGGGGGCAGTGCTGCCCTCGACCGCGCCGAACGCGACATTGCCGTCGATCGAGAACCTGGCGATGCGCACGTGCTGCGTCTGCCCCTCTGTATTTCCGCTGGCTGGAGTCTGCGGCTCCAGGCTAACGCGGCGGGCAGGGGCGCTTCGCTCTCTTTTGGCCGGGGCTACTGCGCGGCGGCCGCCACGGGCGCGTCCATCAGGATCGTGCGCCGCGGGTTGGCGGTCTGCGTCGGCAGCTCGACGGCGTGCTCCGGGGTGGCCGGGGCCGCCTGCAGGTCCTCCGCGTCCTTGAGGTGCGCGAGGGTCGTGCGGCGGGGGTTGGCTATGTTGCGGAACATCGTCGTCGTCTTCATCGGAGTTTCGGGCCCTCGGCTCGCTCGGTGGTGTGTCGGTCGGCGCGTGCGCCAACCCTTTAAGGGGCAAGGCTAAACATCTGAATCCCCCACCGAACCGGGAAGTAATGGCCACGGCTATGTGAGTTTGCTCACCAGCGACCAGACATTACCGACATTGCGGACAGTCAACTTCACCTCGCGAAACGGACATTGCGCCACTGAATGCGTCATTCCGCTGCTGATCATCTCGACTGGGACACCTTGACAGTCGCGGCGTTTGAATGAAGTAAGTCCGGTTTACCCCGAAAGCAGTCCCACATGCTGTAGCCCACCGCTCACAAGCCGTCACCGACTCTCCGGGCCGGTGCCCGCACCTTGTTGGAGATCCCCCACTGTGCTGGAATTCGCGGGACCGCCGCGGGAATCAGCCGGCGCGCAGGTGGCGCGACTCAGCGCCGAGCGCGGTGGCAAGGAGAGGGAGACGCGCCGGTCACCGACGACCACCATGGGGCCGTTAGTGCCCCACGACTCGACACCGTCCCACCGGTCGCCCGGCGGGACGCCTGGTCCAGAGGTTGCGACGCTAGTGCAGGGACGATTCAAGAGGGATGGCAGCGCTGCGGCGGAGCAGGAGCCGCGCGGCGGGACCGACCGTGGCTCCTCGCCCCAGCACGCCCAGAACCGCGGGCCGGCTGTCGAAGGCGCAGGCCCCGACTCCTCCGCCACGGTGAAGGCGAAGGGCCGAGGGAAGTCCGCCAAGGCCGCCAAGGCCAAGGCCGGGGCGGTCGAGCAGGACGTGGCGATACCGAAGGCCCCCAGTGGGTCCGGTTCCCGCCTCGCCATGCAGAACTGGCGCATCAGCACGCGACTGGTGTCGCTGCTGACCCTGCCGGTCGTCGCCGCCACCACGCTCGGTGGCGTCCGCATCAACGACTCGCTCAACGACATCGCGCAGCTGGAGCACATGCAGCTGCTGACGACGATGACCCGGCAGGCCACCAACCTGGCCGCCGCGCTCCAGGAGGAGCGCGACAAGTCCGCGGGTCCCCTGTCGGTCCCGGGGGCGGCGGGCAAGCCCAACAGCACCGTCACGAACGTCCGCGACACGACCGACGCCGCCGCCAAGGCCTTCGCCGCCGCGACCGACAAGGTCGACAGCACGGAGGACAAGGACGAGACGCTCAAGTCGATCCGCAACAACATCCTGCAGATCGGCCGCCAGCTCACCCTCATCGAGGACATCCGGGGCAAGGCGTACGCGAACGGCGCCCAGCAGACGGTCACCGAGTACAACAGCCTGATCGTCTCGCTGCTCTCGCTCTCCCAGGACATGGCGCAGGCCACCTCCAACCCGGAGATGATCAAGCGTACGCGCGCCCTGGCGGCCTTCTCCGCCGCCAAGGAGTACGCCTCCGTCCAGCGCGCGATCATCGCCGCCTCGCTCCCGGACAGCGCCGAGAGGCAGGGCGAGCTGAAGGAGAACGACCGCCTGTACGCCCTTTCCGCGCTCAAGGGCGAGCAGCAGTCCAAGAAGACCTTCGAACTCGTCTACCAGGGCAAGTCCGAGGAGCTCCTCGCGTCGCTCGGCGACGGCAACACGGAGATCGGCACCGCCGACCACTACGCGCGCCGCGTCCTGAGCACCAAGGACCAGTTCCTCAAGGAGAAGAACCGGTCCTGGATGGACTGGTACGACGCCGACGACACCAAGCTCCAGGCGATGAAGGTCATCGAGCTGACCCTGCTCGAGGACATGGAGCAGAAGGCCCGCGAGCTCAAGAACGAGTCGCAGCAGGACGCCATCATCAACGGTGCGCTGATCCTCCTCGTCCTCGGTGTCTCCCTCGTCGGCGCCTTCGTCATGGCCCGCTCGATGATCCGCTCGCTGCGCCGTCTGCAGGACACCGCGACGCGCGTCGCCCAGGACCGCCTCCCCGAGCTGGTCAAGCAGCTGTCCGAGTCCGACCCGCAGGACGTGGACACGTCCGTGGAGTCCGTCGGCCTGCACACCCGCGACGAGATCGGCCAGGTGGCCGCGGCCTTCGACGACGTGCACCGCGAGGCCGTCCGCCTCGCAGCCGAGCAGGCCCTCCTCCGGGGCAACGTCAACGCGATGTTCACCAACCTCTCGCGCCGCTCGCAGGGCCTCATCCAGCGTCAGCTCTCGCTCATCTCCGAGCTGGAGTCGCGCGAGGCCGACCCGGACCAGCTGTCCTCGCTCTTCCGGCTCGACCACCTCGCGACCCGCATGCGCCGTAACGGCGAGAACCTCCTCGTCCTCGCGGGCGAGGAGCCGGGCCGCCGGTGGACCCGCCCCGTCCCGCTCGTCGACGTGCTCCGTGCCGCCGCGTCCGAGGTGGAGCAGTACGAGCGCATCGAGCTCGCGTCGGTGCCCGGCACGGACGTCGCCGGCCGCGTCGTCAACGACCTCGTGCACCTCCTCGCCGAGCTGCTGGAGAACGCCACCTCGTTCTCCTCTCCGCAGACCAAGGTCAAGGTCACCGGTCACGCACTGCCCGACGGCCGCGTGCTCGTCGAGATCCACGACACCGGTATCGGCCTCTCCCCCGAGGACCTCGCCGCGATCAACGAGCGGCTCGCGGCGCCGCCGACCGTGGACGTGTCCGTCTCCCGCCGCATGGGCCTGTTCGTGGTCGGCCGCCTGTCCCTGCGACACGGCATCCGCATCCAGCTGCGTCCCTCCGACTCGGGCGGCACCACGGCCCTCGTCATGCTTCCGGTGGACGTCGCGCAAGGCGGCAAGAAGCCGGCTCCGATGCCGGGCCAGGGCGGTCAGGGCGGTGGCCAGGGTGGCCCCGGTGGGCAGGCTTCCGGGCCCGGTGCGGGCGCACGTCCGCCCGTGGGCGCGGCTCCGCAGCGCGGCCAGGTCGCCGGCGGCGGCCAGCGTGCCGCCCTGCCGGGCCGCGACGGCGGTCCCGGCCAGCAGCGCCCGCAGGGCGGCCCGGGTGCTCCCGGCGGCCGTCCGCAGGCGGGTCCGACGACCACGGGCCAGGGCCAGGGCGGCTTCGGCGGCGGTGCTCCGCTGCCGGGCCGCGGTCCGCAGGCCCGTCCGGCATCCGCGCCGTCCGCTTCCGGGCAGGGCGGGCTCCCGCAGGGCAACGGCTTCGAGCGTCCCCAGCAGGGCCAGCAGGGCCAGCAGGGCCAGCAGGGCCAGGCTCCGCAGCAAGGCCAGGCTCCGCAGCAGCGTCAGCAGCCGCCGGCCGCTCCCGCAGCGCCGGCTTCCCGCGGAGCGCGGCCGCAGCTGCCGCCGCGCGGTGGCTCCCCCCGCCCCGAGCTCCCCGGTCCGCAGACCACCAGCTGGGGCGCCGACCAGGCCCGCGGCCACGACGAGCTCTCGGGCCCCGGCTCGACCGCCGAGTTCGCCCGCCCGGACTTCAACGCCCCGATGCCCCAGGCGGACAGCCCGGGCAGCACCACCGGGCAGTTCGAGCGGCCGGACGTACGGGGTCCGCTGGACCCGTCGGCCACCGGGCAGTTCGAGCGCCCGGGCGGCTACCAGCCCCAGCGTCCCGGCGGCCCCGGTGTCGGCGGCTTCGCCCGCCAGCCCCAGGGCCCGCAGCAGCCGCAGCCTCAGCAGCAGTACCAGCAGCCGCAGGCTCCGCAGCAGGGCAGCGCGTACGCCCCCGTACCGCCCCGGCGCACGGAGGCTCCCGGCCTGCCGCAGGCCCACCGGCCCGAGGCGCTGCCCCCGGCGCCGAGCTCCGGCGACGCCCGCAGCCCGATCTTCGACACGCTGGAGTCGAACTGGTTCCGCGAGGAGGGGCAGCAGCCCCCCGCGCAGGCACCGGCGACACCTCAGCAGCCGCAGCAGGCCGCCCCGGCGGCCCCGGCTCCGCAGCAGCACCTGCCGCGGCGCGGCCAGGAGCACGCGGCCGAGCCCGCGGCGACCGGCAGCATGCCGACCGTCAGCTGGAAGTCGTCGCCGAACGACGAGCTGATGCGGCAGGCCGAGCGCGTGCGCCAGCCCGCCGCAGGCGGCATCACGACCTCGGGGCTGCCCCGCCGGGTCCCGCGGGCGAACCTCGTGGCCGGCACCGCGCAGCAGCAGGCCGACGCGCAGGCCGGTCCGCAGGTCTCGCGGGCGCCGGACGAAGTCCGCGGCCGTCTGACCAACCTCCGACGCGGTATCCAGCAGGGCCGTCAGGCCGGCAACAGTGGTCCGGCGACCGGCAGTTACCACATCGACCCCACTTACCAGCAGGAGCGATAGTTGAGTTCGATGAGCCAGGCGGCACAGAACCTGAACTGGTTGATCACCAACTTCGTGGACAACACCCCAGGGGTGTCCCACACCGTGGTGGTCTCCGCCGACGGACTCCTTCTGGCGATGTCCGAAGGATTCCCCCGCGACCGCGCCGATCAGCTGGCGGCCGTGGCCTCCGGACTGACCTCGCTGACCGCCGGAGCCTCCCGCATCTTCGAGGGCGGCGCCGTCAACCAGACCGTGGTCGAGATGGACCGGGGATTCCTCTTCCTCATGTCGGTCTCCGACGGGTCCTCCCTCGCCGTACTGGCGCACCCCGAGTGCGACATCGGCCTCGTCGGCTACGAGATGGCCCTCCTCGTGGACCGCGCCGGCAGCGTCCTCACTCCGGACCTGCGCGCGGAACTGCAGGGCAGCCTGCTCAGCTGACTTCCCCACTCCCGGCCGGCCGGTACTGCCGGCCGGGGGACCGGAGCCCAGGCCCCGGAACCCAGTACCACCGACAGGCCGTCATCCCGTCCCCCCACCGGCCGCCCCGTCAGACGGCACGCTGACCACTGCTGTCCAGCCCGGAGGATCAATGACCCCGCCCCCCGCCTACCCCGATGCGTACGGAGACTCGTACTCGGAAGGCGATCAGCCGCTGGTGCGTCCGTACGCGATGACCGGTGGCCGGACCCGGCCCCGCTACCAGCTCGCCATCGAGGCCCTGGTCAGCACCACGGCCGATCCGATGCACCTGTCCGGCCTGCTCCCGGAGCACCAGCGCATCTGCACCCTGTGCCGCGAGGTCAAGTCGGTCGCGGAGGTCTCCGCGCTGCTGTCGATGCCGCTCGGTGTCGCCCGGATCCTCGTGGCCGACCTGGCAGAGGCCGGAATGGTGGCCATCCACCAGCCGGGCAATGGAGAGGCCGGCGGCACGCCGGATGTAACGCTGCTCGAAAGGGTGCTCAGTGGCCTTCGGAACATCTAGCGGTGGAGCGGCTCCCCGCTCCACCACCTCCGCGAAGATCGTGGTGGCGGGCGGCTTCGGCGTGGGCAAGACCACGTTCGTCGGCGCCGTCTCCGAGATCAATCCGCTGCGTACCGAAGCGGTCATGACCTCCGCGAGCGCGGGGATCGACGACCTCACGCACACCGGTGACAAGACGACCACGACCGTCGCGATGGACTTCGGCCGCATCACGCTGGACCAGGACCTGATCCTGTACCTCTTCGGTACGCCGGGCCAGGACCGCTTCTGGTTCATGTGGGACGACCTTGTCCGTGGTGCCATCGGGGCGATCGTGCTCGTGGACACGCGCCGGCTGGCCGACTGCTTCCCCGCCGTCGACTACTTCGAGAACAGCGGCCTGCCCTTCGTCGTGGCCCTCAATGGCTTCGAGGGACACCAGCCCTACACGCCGGAGGAAGTCCGCGAGGCCCTGCAGATCGGCCCCGGAGCCCCCATCATCACCACCGACGCCCGCCACCGGGCGGACGCGAAGAGCGCGCTCATCACGCTCGTCGAGCACGCCCTCATGGCGCGTCTCAAGTAACACCACACCGGCGGCCCGGCTCAAGCGGCACCACTCAAGTCCCACGGGTTCTTCACAACGTGAGAGGGCGGGCTGTGTCATAGGACACGGCCCGCCCTCTTCGTTCATAACGTTTCGACAGACAATTGCCGCCAGTTGGCCACGGGGTGCGTTCGGTTGGTGCCCCTACGCGCACAACTCCCCCTATTTTTGCCGCAGGAAGCTCTTTATGTCCGATTTACGTGGGGCATAAGGCTCTGGGAACGGCCGGTTTCAACTGTTTGGAACACGGCCGTTAACCGTGCTGGAATTCAACGAACTAGCTAGTAGCACCGCCGGAAGGTTGTTGGTCGAGTGAGGCGAAGCATCGCAAGCCCCGCGGATGAACCCGCGCGCGGCAACTTCACCCCGCCGCCGCGAGCGGCCGCGTCGCCTGTTGACGTGCCCGTGGAACCACCCGTGAAAAGCGGGAGCACCAGCAGGTTCTCCCCCCGCAACTGGCGTGTGCCGACCCGTCTGAACGCCATCCTGCTCGTGCCCGCCCTCGTCGGGCTGGTCATGGGCGGCTTCCAGGTGAAGGGCTCCGTCGACACCTGGAACGAGGCCAAGGACGCCGAGCAGATAGCCAGGGTCGTCCAGGCCGCCTCGGAATACGGCCAGGCCCTGCTCAACGAGCGTGACCTCACGGCAGAGCCGCTGCTGAGCGGAAACGCGAACAGCGAGATCGTCACCAAGGCCCGCGGCGCGACCGACGCGGCCAAGGTGAAGTTCGACCAGGTCGTCCAGACCATGCCGAAGAACCAGGGCATGGAACGGCGTCTGGATCTCTTCCGCGCGGAGGAGCCCAACCTGAAGCTCGTCCGCGAGAAGGCCTACCTGGCCGCGGCGGAGAGCCCCAAGAAGAACCCCCCCACGACGTTCGGGCCCATCCCGACCGAAGAGGGCTACGTGCTGGTCCAGCACTACCTCATGCAGTTCGCCAACGAGCTCGGCCTCGGCACCGGCAACGTGACCTCGTACGGCCGGATGGTCTACGCGATCCAGCTGGCCAAGGCGGCGAACTCCCTGCAGCGCTCCGTCGGTACCCACCTGCTGGTCCGCCCGAGCGCCAACGAGGACATCCACAAGGCCCAGCTCGTCGCGTTCTCCTCGTACGCCTACCTCGAAGAGATCGCCCAGGGCGAGTACGTCTCGGCGGGCACCGAAGAGGACGTGAACCGCCTCCGCGAGGTCATGCAGAAGAAGTCCGACGAGGGGGCCGTCAAGCTCGCCGAGGCCAAGCGCCAGGCCGAGCAGGCGGGCGTCCGCTTCGTGCCGCCGCCCGTGGTCAACAAGTCGGCGCTGACCGGCATGACCGAGGCGATAGCCGGCGGCGAGAACAAGACCAAGCTGGCCGCCGGGGGCACCACGCCCCAGGCCTGGCAGGCCGCCGCCACCGCGAAGTTCGACGGCTACGACGAGATCGAGAAGGAACTCCTCGACAAGGCCGTCAACGACGCCGTCGCGGTCTCCGACGAGGCCCGCACGGACGCCATCACCAACGGCGCCATCGTGGTCGTGTCCCTGCTCGCCGCCTTCATCCTGGCCGGTCTCATGGCCCGCCAGATGGGCCGCGCGATGCGCCGCCTGCGTTCCGCCGCCTTCGACATCGCCGAGCAGCGCCTGCCGATGCTCGTCGACCAGCTCTCGCGCACCGACCCGGGCAAGGTGGACACCCGCGTCCACCCGATCCCGATCGACTCCCAGGACGAGATCGGCGAGGTCGCCCGCGCCTTCGACCAGGTCCACCGGGAAGCGGTCCGGCTCGCCGCCGAGCAGGCGCTCCTGCGAGGGAACGTCAACGCGATCTTCACCAACCTCTCGATGCGCAACCAGTCCCTGATCGAGGGCCAGCTGACCCTCATCACCGACCTGGAGAACAACGAGGCGGACCCGGACCAGCTGGAGAACCTCTTCCGCCTGGACCACCTGGCCACCCGCATGCGCCGCAACGGCGAGAACCTCCTCATCCTCGCGGGTGAGGAGCCGGGCCGCCGCTGGGACCAGCCGGTGCCCCTCGTCGACGTCCTGCGCGCCGCCTCCTCCGAGGTGGAGCAGTACGAGCGCATCGAGCTCTCCGGCGTCTCCGACGCCGAGATCCACGGCCAGGCCGTGACCGACCTCGTGCACCTGCTCGCCGAGCTCCTGGAGAACGCCACCACGTTCTCCTCCCCCCAGACCAAGGTCCGTGTCAACGCGACCCGTCTGCCGGACGGCCGCGTGATGGTCGAGATCCACGACAAGGGCATCGGCCTCACCGCCGAGGACTTCGCGGACATCAACCACAAGCTGGCCAACCCGCCGACCGTGGACGCCGCGATCTCGCAGCGCATGGGTCTGTTCGTGGTCGGCCGGCTGGCGGACCGCCACAGCATCCGCGTCCAGCTGCGCCCCTCGGGCGAGGCGGCCGGCACCACCTCGCTGGTCATGCTTCCCGAGGCCATCACCCACGGTGGTGGTGGAGAGGGCATCCCGGACGACGACTTCACGGTCTCCTCGATCATCCCGGAGCAGAAGGCCCAGCTGCAGGCTCCGCTGCGCACCGCCGCCGAGCTCGGCTTCGACGACTCCCGCTACGACCAGCAGGGCGGCGACGTCCCGCTCGACCCGGTCGGACGCTCGCTCCTCGCCGAGGAGCGGCGGGCCGCACTGAAGGCCCAGGTCTCCTACGGGCAGGACGAGCAGGAGTACGCCGACCACGCCGCGCAGGAGTATCCGGAACCTCAGCCTGAGCACGGGTACCAGCCGTACCAGGGCTACGAGCAGCAGCCCGAGCAGGGCTACGACACCTCGTACGAGGCTCAGCAGGCTCAGCAGGGCCAGCAGGGCTTCGACGCCTACCCGCAGCAGGGCTACGCCTATCCGGAAGCCGGCTACGAGGACGGTCAGCAGACCGGCCAGGGCTACGACAACGGGTACGAATCCCAGTCGGGACAGGCCGAGTGGCCCGGGCGGAACGCGTATCCGGCCGGCTACCAGCAGGATTACGGGACCGAATCGGAATCCCCCGCCGTCCCCGAACAGGCTGCGGACCGCGTAGGCTTCGATCGTCCGGGCGCCGCTGCCGACACCGGTCACCAGATGACCGGAGCGGGCCTGCCGCGCCGCGGCAGCCAGCAGCAGTGGCAGCCGGCACAGCAGGAAGCGGAGTCCACCGGATCCCTCTTCGAGCAGCGGCCGCAGCGTCAGCAGCAGCCGGCTGAACCGGAGCGGGCCCCGGAGGCGAAGGAAGGCAGCACGGGCTGGCGTTCGGGCAACGACGAACGCTGGCAGCAGGCCGCCAAACTCCGTGAGCCGAAGGCGGGCGGGGTCACCCCGTCCGGTCTCCCTCGGCGCGTGCCCAAGGCCAACCTGGTCGAGGGCGCGGCGGAGACGACCCCGCAGGGCGGCCCCCAGGTCTCCCGCGCACCCGAGGACGTCCGCGGCAGGTTGAGCAACCTGCGGCGCGGTGTCCAGCAGGGACGCAGCGCGGGTTCTGAGCAGTCAAGTAACAGCTATGACCAGGAGCGTTAGTGTGAGCCCGATGAGCCAGGCGGCACAGAACCTGAACTGGTTGATCACCAACTTCGTGGACAACACCCCAGGGGTGTCCCACACTGTGGTGGTCTCCGCCGACGGACTCCTTCTGGCGATGTCCGACGGGTTTCCGCGCGACCGCGCCGATCAGCTGGCGGCCGTGGCCTCCGGTCTGACCTCGCTGACCGCCGGAGCCTCCCGCATCTTCGAGGGTGGCGCCGTCAACCAGACCGTGGTCGAGATGGACCGGGGATTCCTTTTCCTCATGTCCGTCTCGGACGGATCTTCGCTCGCGGTGCTCGCGCACCCCGAGTGCGACATCGGCCTCGTCGGCTACGAGATGGCCCTTCTGGTGGATCGCGCGGGCAGTGTCCTCACCCCGGACCTGCGCGCCGAGCTGCAGGGAAGTCTTCTCAACTAGCAGACAGGCAGTGCGTTTCGCGCCATCGCACCATAGGGTGCGGTGGCGCGGTTCCACAGGGAGTACTGCGTACTTGGAGTCGGAGGAGGAAACGTGACAACACCCGGAGGACATCCTTATGGCGGCGCGCAGCAGCCGCAGGGTGGGCACGACCAGAACCGCTTCAACTTCCCCTCCTCCCCCAGCCGGCCCGTGCCGGAGCACAACCCCTACCAGCAGCAGCCGTACGGCCAGCCCCAGCAGCCGCAGCAGCCGCACGTGCCTCCGCAGCAGCAGCAGCCGCGTGCCATGCGGCAGCCGGCGCCCAAGGCGCACAACCCCCTGGTGCGTCCGTACGCGATGACCGGCGGCCGTACTCGGCCGCGCTACCAGCTCGCCATCGAGGCGCTGGTCAGTACCACGGCCGATCCCGCGCGGCTGCAAGGGCAGTTGCCCGAGCACCAGCGCATCTGCCGTCTGTGCCAGGAGATCAAATCCGTCGCGGAGATCTCGGCACTCCTCTCCATTCCTCTTGGTGTCGCCCGCATCCTCGTCGCCGACCTGGCGGAAGCGGGCCTTGTCGCCATTCACCAGCCCGGCGGCGACGAGTCTGCCGGCGGCCAGCCAGATGTGACACTGCTCGAAAGGGTGCTCAGTGGACTTCGCAAGCTCTAACGGCGGAGCGGCTCCCGCCCGCTCCACCACCTCCGCGAAGATCGTGGTGGCGGGCGGCTTCGGCGTGGGCAAGACCACGTTCGTGGGCGCGGTCTCCGAGATCAACCCCCTGCGCACCGAAGCCGTCATGACCAGCGCCTCCGCCGGCATCGACGACCTCACCCACACCGGTGACAAGACGACCACCACGGTCGCCATGGACTTCGGCCGCATCACCCTGGACCAGGACCTGATCCTGTACCTCTTCGGTACGCCGGGCCAGGACCGCTTCTGGTTCATGTGGGACGACCTGGTGCGCGGTGCGATCGGCGCCGTCGTGCTCGTGGACACGCGCCGCCTCGCCGACTGCTTCCCCGCCGTCGACTACTTCGAGAACAGCGGCCTGCCGTTCGTCATCGCCCTCAACGGCTTCGACGGACACCAGCCGTACACCCCGGAGGAAGTCCGCGAGGCTCTGCAGATCGGCCCGGACGCCCCGATCATCACCACCGACGCCCGCCACCGCGCGGACGCCAAGAGCGCGCTCATCACGCTCGTCGAGCACGCGCTGATGGCCCGCCTGCGGTAGCGGCGTCTGCGACAGCCGTAAGGCCCCCGTGTCCCTGACGCGGGGGCCTTCGCCGTGTGCGGTGTGAGTGTGCGGTGTGCCGTGCGAGGTGGCGGCGTGGAGTGTGGGGCCTGGGGTGTGGGGGCGCGGGGTGTGAGGTGGGTACGCGCAAAGGCCCCGCACCCTTTCGGGTACGGGGCCTTGCGTGGGGCTCGGGGCTCAGCTCAGCCCTGCCAGCTGTGCGGGGCGCGGAAGCCCGGGGTGCGCTCCAGGCGGCGCCAGCCGGCCTGGGAACGGCCGGCGGGGACCGAGGTGTCCTCGGGGGCGGCGGCGGCACGGGCGAGCAGGATCGCGGTGATCGCGGCCAGCTCCTCGGGCTCGGCGTTGCCCTTCTCGACGCGCAGCAGCATGTCGGTGCTCATCGGTGGCTTGTCTCCTTACTGCGGCGGGTTGCCGTGCTTGCGGGACGGCAGGTCGGCGTGCTTGTTGCGGAGCATCGCGAGGGCGCTGACGAGGACCTCGCGGGTCTCGGCGGGGTCGATGACGTCGTCGACGAGGCCGCGCTCGGCCGCGTAGTACGGGTGCATCAGCTCGGCCTTGTACTCCTTGACCATGCGCAGGCGCATCGCCTCGGGGTCCTCGGCGTCCGCGATCTGCTTGCGGAAGATGACGTTGGCCGCGCCCTCGGCGCCCATGACGGCGATCTCGTTGGTGGGCCAGGCGTAGGTGAGGTCGGCGCCGATGGACTGGGAGTCCATGACGATGTACGCGCCGCCGTAGGCCTTGCGCAGGATCAGCGAGATCCGCGGGACGGTGGCGTTGCAGTACGCGTACAGCAGCTTGGCGCCGTGGCGGATGATGCCGCCGTGCTCCTGGTCGACGCCCGGCAGGAAGCCGGGGACGTCCAGCAGCGTGATGATCGGGATGTTGAAGGCGTCGCACATCTGGACGAAGCGCGCGGCCTTCTCGGAGGCCTCGATGTCCAGGACACCGGCGAGGTGGCCGGGCTGGTTGGCGACGATGCCGACGACCTGGCCGTCCATCCGCGCCAGGGCGCAGATGATGTTGCGGGCCCAGCGCTCGTGGATCTCCAGGACGTCGCCCTCGTCGACGAGCTCCTCGATGACCTTGAGCATGTCGTACGGGCGGTTGCCGTCGGCGGGCACCAGGTCCAGCAGGACCTCGGAACGGCGGTCCGCCGGGTCGCTCGTCTCGTGGACGGGCGGGTTCTCGCGGTTGTTGGAGGGGAGCATGGAGATGAGGTAGCGGACCTCGGAGATGCAGGTCTCCTCGTCGTCGTACGCGAAGTGCGCGACGCCCGAGGTCTCGGCGTGCACGTCCGCGCCGCCGAGGCCGTTCTGGGTGATCTCCTCGCCGGTCACCGCGCGGACCACGTCCGGACCGGTGATGAACATCTGCGAGGTCTCCCGGACCATGAAGACGAAGTCCGTGAGGGCCGGGGAGTACGCGGCGCCGCCGGCGCACGGGCCCAGCATGACCGAGATCTGCGGGATGACGCCCGAGGCGCGGGTGTTGCGCTGGAAGATGCCGCCATAGCCGGCGAGGGCGGAGACGCCCTCCTGGATACGGGCGCCGGCGCCGTCGTTCAGGGAGACCAGCGGAGCACCGGCCGCGATGGCCATGTCCATGATCTTGTGGATCTTCGTGGCGTGGGCCTCGCCCAGGGCGCCGCCGAAGATGCGGAAGTCGTGCGCGTAGACGAAGACCGTGCGGCCCTCGACGGTGCCCCAGCCGGTGATGACACCGTCGGTGTAGGGCTTCTTGCTCTCCAGGCCGAAGCCCGTCGCGCGGTGGCGGCGGAGCTGCTCGACCTCCTTGAAGGAGCCTTCGTCGAGGAGCAGCGCGATGCGCTCGCGGGCGGTCAGCTTGCCCTTGGCGTGCTGGGTCTCGGTCGCGCGGTCACTGGGGCCGCGCCGCGCCTGCTCGCGCAGGGAGTGCAGCTCGGCCACGCGCCCGCGGGCGTCCGTCGGCTCGCTCGGGGTCTGGTCCACAACGGTCATGTACCGACCTTACGAAGCGCGAGGTCAAAAACCTCCGTTGATTCCACACAGTCTCCGGTGTCATCAGCTGTCCGGCCCGCACAGAACGGTTCGGGGATGCGCCGACTCCACCAGCGGGGGCCATCGTCCGTTGTCACTCCTCCACAAATCGGCGTGACACCTCGCCTAGAAGTTGAAATTTGAACGGAATGGGTCTAGCGTCAATCTCGTTGAAAGTTCAACGAACACGCTACCGAGGAGGAAGCCACGGGTCTCTTCACCCGCCGCAACCAGACCGCATCCGTCCAGGAGGGGTCCGCCGTCAAGGAGGGGTCCGCCGGCGCCGTCGCCACCCTCGAAGTGGACCCGGCGCTCGCCGCCCTCACCGGTGACTACGTCATCGACGCCGGCCACAGCAGCATCGGCTTCACCGTCCGCCACGCCATGGTGACCAACGTCCGCGGCAGCTTCGCCGAGCACGAGGGCACCCTGCACCTGGACGGCAGCGACCCGTCCCGCTCCACCGCCGCCATCGACGTCACGATCTCCTCGGTCAGCACCGGGATCGCCGACCGCGACGCCCACCTGCGGAGCGGCGACTTCTTCGACGCCGAGGCCTTCCCGCTGATGACGTTCCGCTCCACCCGGGCGGCCCGCCTCGGCGGCAACACGTACCGCATCACCGGCGAGCTGACGATCAAGGACGTCACGCGGCCGCTCTCCATCGACCTGGAGTTCGCCGGTTCCGCCACGGACGTCTACGGCAACGAGCGCGTCGGCTTCGAGGGCTCGGCCGAGATCCTGCGTTCCGACTGGGGTCTGACCTGGAACGCGGCGCTGGAGGCCGGCGGTGTGATGGTCAGCGACAAGGTGAAGCTGACCTTCGACATCTCGGCCATCAAGCAGGCCTGAAAACCGGCCGGGCGCGGAGGCTCGGTGCGGGCCGCTGTGGCCCCCCGGGCCCCAGGGGGAGGTCAGAAGCCGCCCCCGCCGTCGAATCCACCGCCTCCGTCGAAGCCGCCACCGCCGCCGAAGTCTCCGCCGCCGAAGTCGGACGGGTTGAAGTCGGCCCCCGAGACGTCCCCGCCGTCGTAACCGTCGCCCATGCCGCCGCCGAAGTCCGAGGCGTAGGCGGGGCTGGACATCATCGAACCGAGCATCGTGCCCATGAGCAGGCCGGGCAGGATGCCGCCGCCGAAGTAGCCGCCCGCCCAGGGGCCGTACGCCGGGCCCGCGTCGTAGTAGGGGCGCCGGCCGTACTCGGTGTCCACCGTGCGGACCGCCGGGTCCAGGCCGTCGCGCAGCCGGACGGCGTCCGCCGTGCAGACCGGCACGGTACGCGCGGCTCCGGCGGGCGGGGCCCACGTGGCGTCCTCGGTGCTCGGCCCGTGCCGGGGGTCGAAGAAGCAGGGCGAGCGGCGCTCGGGCACCGGCCGTCCCTGCCTGCGCGCGTCCAGGCAGGCCAGGGCGTAACGGCCGTCCTCCAGCGCCTGGGTCACCCCCTGGACCTCCTCGGGCCGCTGCACGGAGGCCATGATCTGCTTGGCCTTCTCGTACGAGTCGAGCCCCTGCTCGTAGTCCTTGCGCATGGCGTCGTCGGCGCCGGGCTCACCGGGGTGGAAGTCGAGGCGGTCGAGTTCCTCGCCGAAGGCCGTGATGTCCTCGTCGACGACCACGCTGAGCCGCTCGATGGCCTCGCGCCGGGCCTCTTCCTTCTTCTTCCGGTTGCGGCGGACCAGCGCGTACGCGCCGCCGCCGCCGACCGCGGCCACCACGCCGAGGGTGATCAGGCCTCCGACCGGGGCGCCGCCCGCGTCACCGGCGCTGCCCCAGGAGGCCGGGGCGCTGCCCCTGGCCTGGCTCAGGGCCTGGTCCACGAAGTTGTTGAGCTGTGTGGCCGCGTCCACCGGGGCGCCGGTCTTCACGGCCTCGGTGAGGTTGCGTACGGCGTTGGCCGGCATGACCGCCCTGTCGGCGCCGGCGTCGAAGCCGTCGCCGAGCCGGATCGCGTAGAGGCCGGTGATCCCGGTCTCGGCGCGGACGGCGCTGAGCACCTTGTCCTGCGGGAAGTCGGCGGTGGCGGGCAGCACGGCGACGAAGACCGGCTTCCCGGCGTCCTTGATCTTCTGCGCGAGCGCGTCCGCGTCCGCCTTGGACAGCTGCGACTGCGCTCGCGGGTCGACGTAGACCGGGCCCTCTTTGAGGGCCTCCCCCACGGCGGCGACTCCGGTGGCGGCCGACGCCTGCGGGGCGGCCACCAGGGCAGCCCCGGACAGGGCCAGCAGCAGACCGGCCAGCAGCGATCCGAAGCGAACGGAGATAAGCCTGGGCCTCATACCCACGACGCTACCCGAACCAGGATTTTCCTGTGTGAGCTGGACATAAGCCAGCCCTTTCCGGCCCTACACGGGACCTCCCGGACCGAGGACGGCGGAGCCCTCGGTCCGGATCAGGTGGGGGCGAACGGCGAGGCGGCGAGCCGCGAGCGCTGACGGGAGTACGTGAAGGACGAGTGCCGGCGCGGCGGGTCTACTCGGCAGGTTCGACGCCCGCGTGGAGGAGGCCGTACGTGAAGGCGTCCTCAAGGGCCTGCCAGGACGCCGCGATCACGTTCGGGGCCACGCCGACCGTGGACCATTCGCGGACGCCGTCCGTCGTGGCGATCAGCACGCGGGTCGTGGACTCCGTGCCGTGCTTGCCCTCCAGGATGCGGACCTTGTAATCGACCAGCTCGAACTTGGCGAGCTGCGGGTAGAACCGCTCCAGGGCCACCCGCAGGGCCCGGTCCAGCGCGTTGACCGGGCCGTTGCCCTCCGCCGTCGCGACGATCCGCTCGCCCTTGGCCCACAGCTTGACCGTGGCCTCGTTGGCGTGGGTGCCGTCCGGGCGGTCCTCGACGATCGCCCGCCAGGATTCGATGCGGAAGTACTTGCGGGCCCGGCCCTCGGCCTCGGCCCGCAGCAGCAGCTCGAAAGAGGCATCGGCGGCCTCGTACGTGTAGCCCTGGAGCTCGCGCTCCTTGACCCGCTCCACGACCCGGGAGATCAGCGCGCGGTCCCCGCCGAGGTCGACGCCGAGCTCCTTGCCCTTGAGCTCGATGGAGGCACGGCCGGCCATGTCGGAGACCAGCATCCGCATGGTGTTGCCGACCCGCTCGGGGTCGATGTGCTGGTAGAGGTCCGGATCGACCTTGATGGCCGAGGCGTGCAGGCCCGCCTTGTGCGCGAACGCGGAGACGCCGACGTACGGCTGGTGCGTGGAGGGCGTGAGGTTGACGACCTCCGCGATCGCGTGCGAGATCCGGGTCATCTCGGCGAGCGCGCCCTCGGGGAGCACCGTGCGGCCGTACTTGATCTCCAGGGCGGCGACGACGGGGAAGAGGTTGGCGTTGCCCACGCGTTCGCCGTAGCCGTTCGCCGTGCACTGCACGTGGGTGGCGCCCGCGTCCACGGCGGCCAGGGTGTTGGCGACGGCGCAGCCGGTGTCGTCCTGGGCGTGGATGCCCAGACGGGCGCCGGTGTCGGCGAGGACGGTGGCGACGGTGGCCGTCACCTGGGCGGGCAGCATGCCGCCGTTGGTGTCGCAGAGGATGACGACGTCGGCGCCGGCCTCGTGGGCGGCGCGTACGACGGACTTGGCGTACTCGGCGTTGGCGCGGTAGCCGTCGAAGAAGTGCTCGCAGTCGACGAAGACGCGGCGGCCCTGGGCGACCAGGTAGGAGACCGTGTCCCGGACCATCTCCAGGTTCTCGTCCAGGGTGGTGCGCAGGGCGAGTTCGACGTGCCGGTCGTGGGACTTGGCGACGAGCGTGATGACGGGGGCGCCGGACTCCAGCAGGGCCCGCACCTGCGGGTCCGCGGCGGCCGAGCCGCCTGCCCGGCGGGTCGCGCCGAAGGCGACCAGCTGGGCGTTCTTGAAGGCGATCTCGGCGCGGGCGCGGGCGAAGAACTCGGTGTCACGGGGGTTGGCGCCCGGCCAGCCGCCCTCGATGAAGCCCACTCCGAACTCGTCCAGGTGACGGGCGATCGTCAGCTTGTCAGCGACCGTGAGGTTGATGCCCTCGCGCTGGGCGCCGTCGCGCAGGGTGGTGTCGAAGACGTGGAAGCTGTCGTCCAGGCCCCCTGACAGCACAGTTGCCGCCTCTGGTGTCGTCGTCATGCTGATCTGACTCCTGTCGGATGAGTGGTTCCGGATACCCGGGATCCACTGCCCCCATCATCGCGCGCAGGCCGGACCCGGCAGGGATGGGCCGGGAAACGAAAAAACCTCTCGCGGGTAGCGAGAGGTCTGCGCGCGGGTCTGGGGCACGGTGCCCGCTTCCGCGAAGTTCTTCCACGGTTCAGCGGTCACTGGGGACCGGCGCGCTGCTGGCGATAATCATGAGCTGAGCAGGCACGCTCGCAGTGTGCCACAACGCTCGCCGCGCATGGACAGGGATCTCACGATGCGGGCACCGTGCCGACGCCGGCACCGCACCCGCCCGTGGCCGGGTGCCGCGGCGCTGCGGGGACGCCGGGCGGGTTCACGTGCCTCACGTGCCGGCAGGGCTAGTCACCCTGGGGGGTGAGGGTGTCGGTCAGGAACTCGTGGACGTGGGTCAGGATGCCCTTCCGGTCCAGCGTCGGCAGACCCACGGCCAGCTGGATGCTGAATCCGTCGAGCAGGGCCCTGATGCGGGTCGCCACCCGCTCGGCGTCCACCGGGCGGAACTCCCCGCGCGAGATGCCCTCCGCGAGCAGCGCCACCAGGTCGCGGTGCCAGGCACCCTCGATGGCCGCCTGGCGGTCGCGCTCCTGCGGGCCGGCGTTCTGGGAGCGGTTCCAGACCTCCAGCCACAGCGTCCAGTGCGGGTCCCGGGCCTGCGTGGGCACGTACAGGTCGACGTACGCGCGCAGGCGCTCTGCCACCGGGCCGCGCCTTGCCAGCAGGGCCCGGCGCGCGGCGCCCAGTTCCGCCTCGCTCCACTCCAGGGTCTGCAGCAGGAGCTCGTCCTTGCTGCGGAAGTAGTAGAGGAGGTGGCCGCTGCTCATGCCGACCTGACGGCCCAGACCGGCCATGGTCAGGCCTTCCAGGCCCCGCTCGGCGATCGTGGCCATGGCGGCGACGAGTACGTCCTCGCGCGGGGGCGCGTTCTTGCGCGCCGCCCGTACCGGTACTCCACCCGCCACCATGGGCCCACTCCTCGTCCGGATCGCGAAGGTCAGACCTTCGGCTGCTGCTGGGTGATGCAGTGGATTCCGCCACCCCCGGCGAAAATCGTACGTGCGTCAACGAGTGTCACGGTCCGCTCGGGGAACAGTCCGCGGAAGATCTCGGCGGCCTCCTCGTCGCGCGGGTCGTCGAAGGAGCACAGCACGACACCGCCGTTGCACAGGTAGTGGTTGATGTACGAGTAGTCCACCCACTCCCCGTCCTCCTCCAGCACGGTCGGCGCCGGGATCTCCACGACCTCCAGCTGCCGGCCCCGGGCGTCGGTGGAGGCGCGCAGGATGGCGGCGATGGTCTTGCAGCGCTCGTGGTCCGGGTGTGCGGGGTCGGGCTGGGTGTGCACCATGACCACGCCGGGGCGGGCGAAGGCGGCGACGATGTCCACGTGGCCCTGGGTGCCGTAGGTGCCGTAATCGCCGGCCAGGCCGTACGGGAGCCAGATCGCCTTCGTGGTGCCCAGGTGGGCGTGGATCTCGGCCTCCACCTGCTGGCGGGTCCAGCCGGGGTTGCGGCCCTCGCCGAGCTGCACGGTGTCGGTGAGGAGCACGGTGCCCTCGCCGTCGACGTGGATGGCGCCGCCCTCGTTGACGAGTGCGGTGCTGTACGTGCGGGTGCCGGCCAGGTCGGAGACGGACCGGGCGATCTTCGAGTCGTGGTCCCAGCGGGCCCACTCCTGGGCGCCCCAGCCGTTGAAGGTCCAGTCCACCGCGGCGAGCTGGCCGGCCTCGTTGGTGACGAAGGTCGGACCGATGTCGCGCATCCAGGCGTCGTCGAGCTCGCGCTCGACGAGCTGTACGTCCTCGCCGACGATGGCGCGGGCGCTGTCGGCGTCGCCGGGCGAGACGACCAGGGTCACGGGCTCGTACGAGCGGACCGCGCGGGCCACGGCGCCCCAGGCCTCGCGGGCCTCGGCGAGCTCCTGCTCGTTGGTGAAGGTGGGGTTGGGGCTGGGCCAGGCCATCCAGGTGCGCTCGTGGGGCGTCCACTCGGCGGGCATCCGGAAGCCGTCGTTCACGGGCTTTGCGGTCATGGCAGGGAGGTCCTTACAGGCTGTGCTGACTTACAAGAAGTACAGGCGGTTGAGGGAAACCGAATCGGCCGCTTCGGAGCGCAGCGGTTCCCCGTCGAGGGAGACGAGGCCGCTGCGCGCGTCCACATCGACCGCGCCCACCCGGGAGTTGAGGAGCATGTCCTTCGGACCGATGCCGCGGGTGCCGCGGACCGCCACCCGGCGCCGCCGGGTGGGCATCTCGTCGGAGCCGAGCGCGGCGGCCGCGGCGGAGACGAAGGCGACGGAGATGTCGGCCGCGGTGGCCCCGTACGAGCCGAACTGCGGTCCGAGGACCAGCGGTTCGCAGGTGTCGGTGGCGGCGTTGGGGTCGCCGGTGACCCCGTACGCCGGGAAGCCGGACTTGAGGACCAGCTGCGGCTTGGCGCCGAAGAACTGCGGGCGCCACAGGACGATGTCGGCGAGCTTGCCGACCTCGATGGAGCCGATCTCGTGGGCGAGGCCGTGGGCGATGGCGGGGTTGATGGTCAGCTTGGCCATGTAGCGCAGGACGCGGGCGTTGTCGTCGCCCTCGCCGTCGCCGGCCAGCGGACCCAGCTCGCCCTTCATCTTGGCGGCCATGGCGAAGGTGCGGCGGATGGTCTCGCCCGCGCGGCCCATGCCCTGGGCGTCGGAGGAGGTGATGCCGATCGCGCCCAGGTCGTGCAGGACGTCCTCGGCCCCCATGGTGCCGGCGCGGATCCGGTCGCGGGCCATGGCGGCGTCGCCCGGGAGGTCCGGCTTGAGGTCGTGGACGGAGACGATCATGCCGTAGTGCTCGGCGACCGCGTCCCGGCCGAAGGGCAGGGTGGGGTTGGTGGAGGAGCCGATGACGTTCGGTACGCCCGCCATCTTCAGGACGTTCGGTACGTGTCCGCCGCCGCAGCCCTCGATGTGGAAGGCGTGGATGGTGCGGCCGTCCAGGACGCGCAGGGTGTCCTCGACGGAGAGGCACTCGTTGAGGCCGTCGCTGTGCAGGGCGACCTGTACGTCGTGCTCCTCGGCCACCCGCAGGGCGGTGTCCAGGGCGCGGGTGTGCGCGCCCATGTCCTCGTGGACCTTGAAGCCGCTCGCGCCGCCCTCGGCCAGGGCCTCGACCAGCGGGGCGGCGTCGGAGGAGGAGCCTCGGGCGAGGAAGCCGATGTTGACGGGCCAGGCGTCGAAGGCGTTGAAGGCGTGCTTCAGCGCCCACGGGGAGTTGACGCCGACGCCCCAGACCGGGCCGAACTCCTGGCCGATGACGGTGGTGACGCCCGCAGCGAGCGAGGCTTCCATGATCCGGGGGGAGAGCAGGTGCACGTGGGTGTCGACGGCGCCGGCGGTGGCGATCAGGCCCTCGCCGGAGACGATGCTCGTGCCGGTGCCGACGACGACGTCCACCCCGTCGAGGGTGTCGGGGTTGCCGGCCCGGCCGATCGCGTGGATGCGGCCCTCGCGGATGCCGATGGACACCTTGCGGATGCCGAGGACGGCGTCGATGACCAGCACGTTGCTGATCACGACGTCGCAGGTCTCGCGGACGGCGGCCGCCTTCAGGTGCAGGCCGTCGCGGGCGGTCTTGCCGAAGCCGGCCAGGAACTCGTCGCCGGGCTTCTGCGCGTCGGACTCCACCCGGACGGTGAGGCCGGAGTCGCCGAGCCGGACCCGGTCGCCGGCGCGGGGGCCGAAGACGGAGGCGTACTCGTGCGGGTCGATGTGCCGGCTGCCGGGCGCGCAGTGATCGCTGTGGGGGGTCTGGCGGCTCACGCCTGCGCTCCTTCGCTGCCGGTGTCACGTACGCCGAGGTAGCCGCAGGCGGCGGCACGGCGCAGGGCCTCTTCCTTCGCGCCGGGCGCGTCCAGCGGCCCGTCCACCAGGCCCGCGAAGCCGACGGCGATCCGGTCGCCGCCGATCGGGACCAGGCCGACCTCGCCCTCGCCGTGCGGGTCGAACCGGACGGACGAGCCCGCCGGTACGCACAGCCGCATGCCGTAGGCCGCGGCGCGGTCGAAGTCGAGGCGCGGGTTGGCCTCGAAGAAGTGGAAGTGGGAGGTGACGCTCACCGGCACGGCGGCGGTGTTGCGCACGCTCAGGTGCAGCACCGGTTCCGGCTGGGGGACGCCGGGGCCGGGGACGACCGCCCCGGGGGCGTCGTCGCCGAGCGGTACCGCGCCGCGGATGGGGGACGAGACCACCGCGAGCCGGGAGCCGTCGTCGAAGACGGCCTCCACGTGCACCTCCGTGACCACGTCGGCCACGCCGGGCAGGACGTCGTCGGGGCCCAGCACTCCGCGGGCCTCCTCGATGGCCTCCGCGAGCCGCTTGCCGTCGCGCGCGGCCTCGCAGACCGTGTCCGCGATCAGCGCGGTGGCCTCCGGGACGTTGAGCTTCAGGCCCCGGGCCCGCCGGGCCCTGGCCAGTTCCGCAGCGCTGCGGAGCAGCAGCCGGTCGCGCTCCGTAGGGGTCAGCCGCACGCCGATCCACCACCTCTTGAGTCGATGGGTTAGAGCATCACTCTAACTCTTGATTTCGTTGCTGGGAATCATTGACCTGAGAGCTGGGCTTGAGTCACATTGAGTGTCGCTCAAACCAATGCGCAACCATCCCCGCCCTGCCAAGGGAGTCCCCCATGCCCATCGAACAGCGCGGAGTCGACACCATCCCCGAGGAGGAGCGGACGAGCGGTCCCCGTGACCTGATCTCGATCCTGCTCGGCTCCAACCTCTGCCTCGGCGTGATCGTGTTCGGCTGGCTCCCCCCGTCCTTCGGGCTGGGTCTGTGGCCGTCGGTCACCGCCATCGTGACCGGCACCCTCGTCGGCATCGCCTTCACCGCGCCGCTGGCACTGGTCTCCCTGCGGACCGCCACCAACCTCTCCACATCCAGCGGCGCGCAGTTCGGCGTCCGCGGCCGCCTGGTCGGCTCGGTGGTCGGCCTGCTGCTCTCGCTCGGCTATACCGCGCTGACCCTGTGGATCGGCGGCGACGTGATGGTCGGCGTCCTGTCCCGGCTCACCGGGCTCCCGGACACCGGCGTGTCGCGGGCCGTGATGTACGGCGTACTGGCCGCCTGTACCGTCGTCGGGGCCGTCTTCGGCTACCGGCTGCTGCTGCGCCTGAGCAAGATCCTGTCCATCGGCATGATGGTCCTGCTGGCCGTCGGGCTCTTCGCCTACGCCCCGGACTTCACCACCGTCGCGCCGCCGGACACCGGGTACCTGCTCGGCTCCTTCTGGCCGACCTGGCTGCTCGCCGCCGTCGCCGCCGGGCTCAGCGGGCCCGTCGCCTTCATCACCCTGCTCGGCGACTACACCCGCTACATCTCCCCCCGCGAGCACAGCTCCCGCAAGGTCTTCCGCGCCACCGGCCTCGGCCTGCTGGTCGGCCTGCTGATACCGCAGCTCTTCGGCACCTACACCGCGCTCGCCGCCGAGGCCGGCGCCGAGTACGCCGGGCCGCTGGTCGCCGCCGCCCCGTTCTGGTACCTGGTGCCGCTGCTCGCCGCCGCCGCGGCCGGTTCGGTGGGCAACGCCGGCCTGATGCTCTACTCCATGGGCCTCGACCTCGACGCGATCGTCCCCAGGGCCACCCGCACCACGGCCACCGTCATCGCCGCGGCCGTGGCCACCGCCTTCGTCTTCGTCGGCTCCTTCGAGTGGGACGTTCAGTCGGCGATGACGTCCTTCGTCCTGCTGCTGACCGCGATCGGCACCCCGTGGGCCGTGATCACCCTGATCGGCTACGCGCGCTGCCGCGGGCAGTACGACGCCGACGCCCTCCAGGTCTTCAACCGCCGCTCGGTGGGCGGGGTCTACTGGTACCGCGGCGGCTGGAACGTGGCCGCCACCGCCTCCTGGGCCGTCGGCGCGGGCGTCGGCCTGCTCGCCGTGACCACCCCGTTCTACGAGGGCCCGCTGCTCGCCCTGACCGGCGGCGTGGACTGCTCCTTCGTCCTCTCCGGCCTCACCGGCGGACTGATCTACACGGCCCTGACCGCCCGCACCGCGCCGGCGGCCGTTCCCGCCGAGGAGCAGGAGCCGGTGGCCGCGGCCGTCTGAGCCGACCCGTACGCACGAAGGCCCGCACCCCCGGCTGGCGGGGTTGCGGGCCTTCCTGCGTACCGGTGCGGGTGCGGCTAGCCCAGCGGGTGCATCCAGCCGTGGTGGTCGGCCGCGTGGCCGGTCTGGAGTTCCAGCAGGGCCTTGCGCAGGCGCATGGTGACCTGGCCCGGCTGTCCGTCGCCCTGGGTCCAGTCGGCGCGCTCGGACTTGACCGAGCCGACCGGGGTGATGACGGCGGCGGTGCCGCAGGCGAACACCTCGGTGAGGGTGCCGTTCTCGTTGTCGCGCTTCCAGTCCTCGGTGGTGATCCGGCCCTCCTCGGCGGTGTAGCCGAGGTCGCGGGCGATGGTGAGGAGGGAGTCGCGGGTGATGCCGGGAAGCAGGGAGCCCGTGAGCTCCGGGGTGACGATGCGGTCGCCGTACACGAAGTACAGGTTCATCCCGCCCATCTCCTCGATCCAGCGGTGCTCGACGGCGTCGAGCCAGACCACCTGGTCGCAGCCGTGCGAGGCGGCCTGGGCCTGCGCGACGAGGGAGGCGGCGTAGTTGCCGCCGGTCTTGGCGGCGCCGGTGCCGCCCTTGACGGCGCGGACGTACTCCTCGGAGAGCCAGACGGAGACCGGCTTGACGCCGCCGGGGAAGTACGCGCCGGCGGGCGAGGCGATGACGATGAAGAGGAACTCGTTGGCCGGGCGGACGCCGAGGCCGACCTCGGAGGCGAACATGAACGGCCGCAGGTACAGGGAGGCCTCGCCGGAGTCCGGGACCCAGGCGCGGTCCTGCGTGACGAGCGCGTCGCAGGCGGCGATGAACAGGTCCACCGGCAGCTCCGGCATCGCCATGCGACGGGCGGAGGCCTGGAAGCGCTCGGCGTTGGCCTCGGGCCGGAAGGTGGCGACGGTGCCGTCGGGCTGGCGGTAGGCCTTGAGGCCCTCGAAGATCGTCTGCGCGTAGTGCAGCGTCATGTTCGCCGGGTCGATCGCCAGGGGCGCGTACGGGACCAGCTCGGCGTCGTGCCAGCCGCGGCCCTCCGTCCACTTGATCGTCACCATGTGGTCGGTGAAGTGGCGGCCGAAGCCGGGGCTGGCCAGGATCGCCTCGCGCTCCGCGTCGGACAGCGGGTTCGAGGAGGGCTTGAGCTCGATCGTGGGCGTCGTCATGAGTGCTTGTCCTTCACCGGTTGTGTATGGCGGACCGCGCTCACGGCGTACTAGGACGTCCGAGCTTCCCCGCATTCCGCGGCCTCGCGTTCGATTATCGCGCGCACGGAGGCTTCGGAGAAGCGGGGGTAGCGGCCCAGGGGAGATGGTGGCACCCGGGGCCGCACAGGGAAAGCCGCCGGGTCCCCTATCCGACCCGACGGCTTCCTGGGAGTGGTGCTGCCGGGTCAGCCGGCTACGCGCGCGGCAAGGGCGTCGCCGATGGCGTCGGTGGAGCGGAAGGTGCCGTCGCGCTCCGCGAGGTCGGCGGAGACCGCGTCCTCGATGCGGACGGCCTGGGCCTCGTAGCCCAGGTGGCGCAGCAGGAGGGCGACCGAGAGGATCGTCGCGGTCGGGTCGGCCTTGCCGGTGCCCGCAATGTCCGGGGCCGAGCCGTGGACGGGCTCGAACATGGACGGGAAGGCGCCGGTCGGGTTGATGTTCCCGGAGGCGGCCAGGCCGATTCCGCCGGTCACGGCGGCGGCCAGGTCGGTGAGGATGTCACCGAAGAGGTTGTCCGTGACGATGACGTCGAAGCGCTCGGGCTGGGTGACGAAGAAGATCGTCGCGGCGTCGACGTGCAGGTAGTCGGTGCTGACCTCGGGGTACTCCTGGCCGACCTTGTCGAAGATGTTCTTCCACAGGTGGCCGGCGTACACGAGGACGTTGTTCTTGTGGACCAGCGTCAGCTTCTTGCGGGGGCGGGCGTTGGCCCGCTCGTACGCGTCACGGACCACGCGCTCCACGCCGTACGCGGTGTTGAGGCTGACCTCGGTGGCCACCTCGGCGGGGGTACCGGTGCGCAGCGAGCCGCCGTTGCCTGTGTAGGGGCCTTCGGTGCCCTCACGGACCACGATGAAGTCGATCTCCGGACGGCCGGCCAGCGGGGTGGCGGTGTTCGGGAAGAGCTTCGACGGGCGCAGGTTGATGAAGTGGTCGAAGGCGAAGCGGAGCTTGAGCAGCAGCCCGCGCTCCAGCACGCCCGACGGGACCGACGGGTCGCCGATGGCGCCCAGCAGGATCGCGTCGTGGTGCTTGAGGGCCTCGAGCTCCGCCTCGGGGAGGGTCTCACCGGTGCGGTGCCAGCGCTGGGCGCCGAGGTCGTACTCCTTGGTCTCCAGCTTCACATCCTGGGGCAGGACCGCGGTAAGGACCTTGAGTCCCTGAGCCACGACTTCCTGGCCGATGCCATCACCGGGGATCACTGCGAGATTGATGCTGGTCGACATGGCGAAACCGTACTCCGTGTCCCAGCCCTCAGACATATTGCGTCCAGCATTTGGACTAATGAGGACGCAAGATGTCCGGGCCGGGCGCTGGTTCAGTGGCCGGTCGAGCCGCCGTTGTCACGGCGGTCGAGGGCCCGCTGGAGGGCTGCGGCGGCGTTCTTGCGGTCGGCGTCGGCGGAGGAGGAGTGGCGGACGCGGCGGACGGCAGCGGTGGTGGGGGTCATGTGGATCGACTCCTTGAGATCACGGCGTGGCGAAGCCACGGATGAGGGGTTCCTTCAAGGCGCCGGAAGAGGCGGGGAGCGGTGCGCCGCAGGGGTTGCCTGCCAGGGGCGCGCGCTCTCGACACCATTCGCCTGATCGGCGAGACGTTCGGCTCCTACAAAGCTAGGGCAGGTCCCGCTGTATGTCTCCGCAATTACTCGGACTTCCTACTATCTGAGACGCCGAACCCCTCGGACTGCGGCTCCCGTGGCTCCGTTTTCAGCTGCCCTCGGAACGGAGTTCCCTGATCAGGGCCCTTACGGCGAGAGTCGAAGCGGATTCCGGCGTCGTGACGTATCCCACGCGCCTCACCGGCCCCCGGGGGCCCAGACCGGTGATGTCGACGGCATCGCCCGCCTCCCGGAGCGACAGCTCGGGCATGATCGCCATGCCGAGCCCGCGGCCGACCATGGTCAGCACCATCGCGTCGTCCTCCGCCTTCACGGTCGCCCGCGGGATCCAGTCCTGCGCCTGCCACCAGCTGCGCGTGTAGGAGCCGCAGTTCTCGTCCCAGTCCATCAGGGGCAGCGCCTTCGGGTCGGGGTGCCCGGCCGGGTGCACCAGCGAGTACGCCTCCTCCACGAGCACCCCGCTCAGCAGGCCGGGCGGCATCCCCTGCGCCGCACCCAGGGTGGCGATGCCCAGGTCGGCGCGGCCGGCCGCCACCTCCCCTGCCGTACCGGGGCCGATCTCGCGGACCACCCGGACCTCGGGGCGGATGCCGGGGTGCCGGGCCGCGAGCCGGTCCAGGGCGGGCGGCAACAGGTGCAGCGCCGCGCTGCGGAAGGCGGCGATCCGGAGCACGCCCTCGACCGTGTCCCGATCCGGCGCGCCCCGGCCGGCTGCGCGCACCTCCGCGCCCATGACCTCGTACAGCCGCAGGATCCTGCGCGCGTGGCCGACGGCCCGCTCCCCCGCCTGGGTGGGCGAGGCACCTGTCCGGCCGCGCCCGAAGAGGACCGCGCCGATCTTGGTCTCGCTGCCGCGCACGGAGTGCGAGACGGCCGACTGGGTGAGGCCGAGCGCGGCAGCCGCCGCGGAGAAGCCGCCGTACTCGGCGACGGCGACCAGGATCCGCAGTTCCTGCGGAAGCAGTTCGGACACCGGGGCCCCCACCTCGTTCTATGAGCGTCATTCATGGATGTGCGGCTTGCATGAGCGCAACCCCCTGCCCGGCCCCGGGATTCCTTCCTAGCGTCTGGGACATGACCACGAACACCGCTCGCGCCGTCCACCAGATCGCCCGCCCCGCCGGCTTCCCCGCCGCCACCGACTTCGCCTACGCCTCGTACCCGGTGCCGGAGCCGGGACCCGGAACCGCCCTGGTGGAGAACCTGCTGCTCTCGGTGGACCCGTACCACCGCGGGCTGATGGACGGCGGCGAGAACGGCTTCGAGCTGGGCACCCCGCTCGAAGGCCGCTCGGTGGGCCGCGTGATCGCCTCGCGCGACCCGGGCCTGGCGGAGGGCGACCTCGTCTTCCACCGCGAGGGCTGGCGCACGCACTCCCTCGTCACCCTCGGCGTGGCCGGAACGCGCAGGCTGCGCGGCCACGAGGGCGTCCCGCTGGAGGCCCACCTCTCCATCCTCGGCGGCACCGGCCTCACCTCGTACGCCGCCCTGACCCGGACCGCGGCCCTGCGCGCGGGCGAGGACCTGTTCGTCTCGGCAGCCGCGGGCGGCGTCGGCACGGCGACCGGCCACATCGCCCGGCTGCTCGGCGCCCGCCGGATCATCGGCAGCGCGGGGTCGGCGGCCAAGGTCCGCCACCTGACCGAGAACCTCGGCTTCGACGCGGCCTTCGACTACCACGACGGGCCGGTCGGCGAGCAGCTCGCGAAGGCCGCCGCGGCGGTTTCCGGGGGAGGCATCGACGTCTACGTCGACAACGTGGGCGGCGACCACCTGGAGGGTGCGATCGACGTGCTGCGCGAGTACGGACGGATCGCCTGGGTGGGGGCCATCTCGATGTACAACGGCGACCGGTCCCCCGCCGCGCCCCGCAACCTCTTCGAGGTCGTGCACAAGTCGTTGCGCCTGGAAGGGGTATTGGTTCGCAACCACACCAATCTGCAGGACGAGCTGGAGGACTTCCTCGTCCCTCATCTGCGCAGCGGCCGGATCGGCACGGACACCACCGTTGTGCAGGGATTCGACCACACCGTGGAGGCCTTCCTGGGCATGCTCAGGGGAGACAATCTGGGCAAGATGCTCGTCCGGATCGACGGCTGATTCCAGCCACCCGGATGTTCACCGATTTCTTACCGCACGGATGTAGACCTTTGACGCCCCTCCCTCCACTCTTGCCGTCAATGTGCCAATCGGGCACGCGAGTTGGAGGCGAGGAGCCAGTGACACCGATCAGCCGAAGAGGGTTCGTGGGAATCGGCGCCGGGCTCGTGGCGGGGGCGGCCCTGCCCGTGGTCGCACCGACGACGGCGGCCGCGGCCGCCGCGACCGGCACGATCACCGACGTGAAGCACGTGGTGATCCTGATGCAGGAGAACCGCAGCTTCGACCACTACTTCGGCAAGCTGAAGGGTGTCCGCGGCTTCGGCGACCGCGCCGCCGGCAACATCCCCGGCGGCTGGGGCACGTTCAACCAGCCCAACTGGGGCGGCCGCCAGTACCCGTGGAAACTCTCCGCCACCCCGCCGGCGGGCGGGGTCGACGGCGAGACCCTGGCCCAGTGCAACGGCGACCTCCCGCACAGCTGGACATCGCAGCACGCCGCCTGGAACAAGGGCCGGATGGACAACTGGGTCACCGGCGTCGGCAACACCCGCACCCTCGGCTACCTGGACCGCGGGGACATACCCTTCCACTACGGGCTCGCCGACAACTACACGATCTGCGACGCGTACTTCTGCTCCGCGCTCAGCGCCACCGGCCCGAACCGCACCTTCCTGTGGAGCGGCAAGACCGACGCAACCAGCATGGACGGCGGTGACGAGTCCGGGCTGACCTGGGAGACGTACGCGGAGGCCCTCCAGCGCGCCGGCATGAGCTGGAAGGTCTACCAGAACGCCCAGGACAACTACGGCGACAACCGTCTGGCCTACTTCAAGAAGTTCACGGACGCGGCCCCCGGCAACCCGCTGTGGGACCGGGGCATGGGCTCGGTCCCACAGGTCACCGGCTCCACCCCGGACGACATCGCGGCCGCCATCCGCGCGGACGTCGTCGCCGGCACCCTTCCCCAGGTCTCCTGGGTCGTGGCGAACGAGGCCTTCTCGGAGCACCCGTACGCGCCGCCGGGTGACGGCGCGCACTTCGTGGACCTGGTCTACCGCGCGCTCGCCGCCAACCCCGAGGTCTTCGACTCCACCGTCCTCTTCCTCAACTACGACGAGAACGACGGCTTCTTCGACCACGTGCCGCCGCCGATCGCCCCGCCCGGCACCCCCGGCGAGTACATCGACGGCATCCCGGTCGGGCTCGGCTTCCGCGTCCCGATGATCGTGATGTCCCCGTGGACGCGCGGCGGCTGGGTGAGCTCCGAGGTCTTCGACCACACCTCGGTCCTGCGGTTCATGGAGAAGTGGACGGCCGCCCTCGGCACCCCCGCCACCTGTCCGAACATCAGCGTGTGGCGCCGCAAGGTGACCGGCGACCTGACCCGCGTCTTCGACTTCGCGCACCCGGTCTACGGGGTCCCCGCGGGCCTCCCCTCCACGGCCAAGGTGATCGGCCAGTCGACCTGCGGCCCGCTGCCCAACCCGGCGCCGCAGGACAACGCCCTCCCGGCGCAGGAGCCCGGCACCCGCCGGGCGCGGGCCCTCCCGTACCAGGTCAACGGCAACCTGGACCGCCTGGAGTTCGGCGCGGCCGGCCAGATCCTGGCCTGGTTCTCGATGACCAACCAGGGCGCCGAGGCGAAGCAGGCGGCGCACTTCTCGATCCACCCGCACCAGTACCGGGACACGGCGGCCTGGCAGTACACGGTGGACGCCGGTGCCACGGCGACGGACTACTTCCACATCGGTCCCGGCTACGGCTCGGGCAAGTACGACATCTCGATGCACGGTCCCAACCGCTTCCTGCGCCGCTTCCTCGGCGACGCGACGAAGCCCGGCAAGGACCTGGAGGTGGCGGCCCGCTTCGCGGTCGAGCCGGGCACGGGCAAGACGGCGGTCTACTTCAAGATGACCAACGCGTCCGCGGCTGCGGTCACCTTCACGATCCGCTCCAACGCCTACCGCACCGACGGCCCGTGGACGTACACGGTCCCGGCGAACTCCTCGCGCGAGGACTACTTCAACGCGGTGGCGTACAACAAGGGCTGGTACGACTTCACGGTCCTGGCCGGCTCGGACGGCACCTGGTCCCGCCGCTACACGGGCCACATCGAGTCGGGCGCCGCCAGCATCTCCGGCTGACGGGAGCTACAGCACGTCCCCGTCGCGCCAGTCGAAGTCCAGCCGCCCGGCGGGGTCCGGAAGGGCCCCGCCGGGCGGCACCCACAGGTACGTGCCGCCCTCCTCCTCGGGAAGCCGCTCGGGCCCCCGCGGCCCGAGGACCCCGATCGGACCGCCCCAGACGGTCCACCCCCGGCGCTCGTACAGCGCGGCTCCGTCCTCGGACGCCGACAGGGCTCCGAGCACGTACGCCCGCGCGATGACCTGCTCCAGCTCGGCCATGATCAGGCCGCCGATCCCCCGTCGGCGCCGGTCGGCCCGTACGCCCACCCCCTCGACGTACCCGACGCGCAGCGCCCGCCCCCGGTGCACGATCCGCCGCTGCACCACGCTTCCGTGCCCGATGAGCTCGCCGCCCTCGTGCACCAGGACGTGCATCCCCCCGAGCCCGTGCTCGAAGTCCTCGTCGGAGAAGTCCCCCTCGAACGCCGCGTCGAGCAGGGCCCGGATCTCCTCCAGCGCGCCGGTGCCCAACTGCGAGGTGTGCGCGAGGCGTGTCCGTGTATCGGTCATGGAACCAGTGTCCCTCCGCCACGAATCGGCCTGCACGTTCCTGGCGGGCCCCGGGGCCGCGACCGCACACTCACCGCATGTCGCCTGATACCCAGCAATGGACCCCCACCCACGGACTGCCGTACCGTCCCGCCGCCTACCGGCCCGCGCGGATGCCGACCCGGGAATCCCTCGCCCGTGCGGCCGAGTTGCGCGTCCGGATGGACGAGCGGCGGACGGTGCGCCACTTCTCCCCCGACCCCGTGCCCGAGCAGGTCGTCCGGGACGCCGTCGCGTGCGCCGCTACCGCCCCTTCCGGGGCGCACCAGCAGCCCTGGACGTTCGTCCTCGTCAAGGACCCGGCGGTACGGCAGCAGATCCGCGCCGCCGCCGAGCAGGAGGAGGCTCTCTCCTACGACGGCCGCCTCGGCGACGAGTGGCTCGCGGCCCTGCGCCCCCTCGGCACGGACGCCGTGAAGTCCCACCTCACGGACGCCCCGGCCCTGATCGTGGTCTTCCAGCAGCGCTACTGGCTCGGCCCCGACGGTACGAAGCGCAAGCACTACTACGTCGACGAGTCGGTCGGCATCGCGGTCGGCATGCTCCTGTCCGCGCTCCACCTGTCCGGGCTGGCGGCCCTGATCCACACGCCGAGCCCGATGCGCTTCCTCTCCCACGTCCTGGACCGCCCGGAGAACGAGAAGGCCTTCGCGGTCATCCCGGTCGGCTACCCCGCCGACGACTGCGAGGTCCCGGACCTTCGGCGCAAGTCCCTGGACCAGGTTCTGACGGAGGTGTAGGGGCCCGCTCCTATCCTGGGAACCGGTCAAGATCCAAAACAGGGGGTTCCCATGATGCGCATCCGGTACGAGGTTCCCGGCGGGCCCGAGGTGCTGTTCGCCGAGGACGTGCCGGTCCCCGCGCCCGGGCCGGGCGAGTTGCTCGTCGCCGTCGAGGCCGTCGGGGTCACGCTGCCCGTCGTACGCAAGGTGCGGGAGCACGGCGAGGCCATACCGCTCGGCGGGGAGGTCGCGGGGGCCGTCGCGGCCCTCGGCGAGGGGGTGCGGGGGTTCGCGGTCGGAGACCGGGTCACCGGGCTGTGCTTCGGCCACGGGTACGCCGAGTACGCCCTCCTCGCCGCGCCGTTCGCCTCGCCCCTGCCCGAGGGGGCGGGCTCCGTGGACGCCGTCGCCCTGGTGCGCAGCGGACTCGTCGCCCGCGGCGCCGTGACGGCGGGGCAGATCGAACCGGGCGGGTCCGTGCTGGTCACGGCCGCCGCGAGCGGGGTCGGCAGCCTCGCCCTGCAGCTCGCCCGGGCCGCGGGGGCGCGCCGCGTGGTCGCCGCCGTCTCCAGCCGGGACAAGGCGGACTTCGTGCGCGGCCTCGGCGCCGACGAGGTCGTGCTGTACGACGAGCCCGCCGCCTGGGGCGAGCCGTACGACGTGGTCCTCGACGGGGTCGGCGGCGAGCTGCTCGGCCCCGCGGTGCGGGCCCTGGCCACGGGTGGCCGGCTGGTGGCGTACAGCTCGGGCGGCGGCACCGTGGAGGCGTACGAGCTGCTGGTGCGCGGCGCGTCGGTGATCGGCTTCCAGATCCGGGCCGTCGCACAGGGCCGGCCCGAGGTGTACGAGGGCTGGCGGCGCGAGCTGTGGGAGGCGCACGGCAGCGGTGCGCTGCGTACGTCCGTGCACGGGGAGATCCCGCTGGCCGAGGCCGCCCGCGCTCACGCGCTGATCGAGGGGCGGCGCAATCTGGGGAAGGTGGTCCTCACGGTGTGAGCCGGCAACTGGAACCGCCCCCGCTCCGGACTTGGGGGTACCGGAGCGGGGGCGGGGTTCAGCCGGGCTGGGATCAGCCCATGTGGGGGTAGCCGTACTCGGTCGGCGCGACCAGGGTCTCCTTGATGGAGCGGGTCGAGGTCCAGCGCTGCAGGTTGGTCGCGGCGCCCGCCTTGTCGTTGGTACCCGAGGCGCGGCCGCCGCCGAACGGCTGCTGGCCGACCACGGCGCCGGTGGACTTGTCGTTGATGTAGAAGTTGCCCGCCGCGAAGCGGAGCTTCTCCATCGCGTCCGCGGCCGCGTAGCGGTCCGCCGCGATGATCGAGCCGGTCAGGGCGTACGCCGAGACGGACTCCATCTGGGCGAGCATCGCGTCGAAGTCGGCGTCCTCGTAGACGTGCACGGCGAGGATCGGGCCGAAGTACTCGGTCGTGAAGACCTCGTTCTCCGGGTCGGTGCACGCGATGACGGTCGGGCGGACGAAGTAGCCCTCCGAGTCGTCGTACGTGCCGCCCGCGACGATCTCGCAGGTCGGGTCTGCCTTCGCCCGGTCGATCGCGGCCTTGTTCTTCGCGAACGAGCGCTCGTCGATGACGGCGCCGATGAAGTTGGTCAGGTCGCGGACGTCACCCATGGGGATGCCGTCGACCTCGGCCGCGAAGGCCTCCTTGAAGCCGTCGTTCCAGATCGAGGCCGGGACGTAGGCGCGGGAGGACGCCGAGCACTTCTGGCCCTGGAACTCGAAGGAGCCGCGGGTCAGGGCGGTCTTCAGGACCGCGCGGTCCGCGGAAGGGTGCGCGACGACGAAGTCCTTGCCGCCGGTCTCGCCGACCAGGCGCGGGTACGACTTGTACTTCTCGATGTTGTTGCCGACCGTCTTCCACAGGTACTGGAAGGTCTTGGTCGAGCCGGTGAAGTGGATGCCGGCCAGCTCGGGGTGGTTCAGGGCCACCTCGGAGACGGCGATGCCGTCGCCCGTCACCAGGTTGATGACGCCCTTGGGCAGGCCGGCCTCCTCCAGGAGCTCCATCAGGAGGACCGCGGAGTGGGTCTGCGTCGGGGACGGCTTCCACACGACCACGTTGCCCATGAGGGCGGGGGCGGTCGGCAGGTTGCCGGCGATGGCCGTGAAGTTGAACGGCGTGATCGCGTAGACGAAGCCTTCGAGGGGACGGTGGTCGCTGCGGTTCCACACGCCGGCGGAGTTCGCGACCGGCTGCTCGGCCAGGATCTGGCGGGCGAAGTGGACGTTGAAGCGCCAGAAGTCGACGAGCTCGCACGGGGTGTCGATCTCGGCCTGCTGCGCGGTCTTCGACTGGCCCAGCATGGTGGAGGCGGCGAGCTTCTCGCGCCACGGGCCGGACAGCAGCTCGGCGGCGCGCAGGATGATCGCGGCGCGGTCGTCGAAGGACATCGAGCGCCAGGCCGGGGCGGCGGCGAGGGCGGCGTCGATGGCCTCCTGCGCGTCGGCCTGGGTGGCGTTGGCGTAGGTGCCGAGCACCGACTTGTGGTCGTGCGGCTGGACCACGTCGAAACGCTCGCCGCCGCCCATCCGCTTGACGCCGTTGATCGTCATCGGGAGGTCGACCGGGTTCTCGGACAGCTGCTTGAGCTGCGTTTCGAGCCGCGCGCGCTCCGGGGTGCCGGGGGCGTACGAGTGGACCGGCTCGTTGACCGGAGCGGGGACCTGGGTCACAGCATCCATGGGGCTGGTAACTCCTTGACCTAGTTCTTGGCTAGTTCTTGGTGATCATCGAGCGGAGGAAGAACAGGAGGTTGGCCGGCTTCTCCGCGAGGCGGCGCATGAAGTAGCCGTACCAGTCGGTCCCGTACGCGGTGTAGACCCGCATCCGGTGGCCCTCGGCGGCCAGCCGCAGGTGCTCTTCGCTGCGGATGCCGTACAGCATCTGGAACTCGTACTCGTCCAGTTTGCGCCCGGCCTGGCGGGCGAGCTCCTGGCCGATGGCGATGAGCCGCGGGTCGTGGGACCCGATCATCGGGTAGCCCTCGCCCTCCATCAGGATCTTCATGATCCGGACGTACGCCTTGTCGATCTCGCCCTTGTCCTGGTAGGCGACCTCGGCGGGCTCCTTGTAGGCGCCCTTCACGATCCGGACGCGGCTGCCGGCGGCGGCCAGGCGGCGGGCGTCGGCCTCGGTGCGGAAGAGGTAGGCCTGGATCACGCAGCCGGTCTGCGGGAAGTCGCGGTGCAGTTCCTCGTGGATGGCGAACATCGAGTCGAGGGTGGTGTGGTCCTCGGCGTCGAGCGTCACGGTGGTGCCGATGGCGGCGGCGGCCTCGACGACGGGGCGCACGTTGGCGAGGGCGAGCTCGTGGCCGCCGGGGAGGGCCTGGCCGAACATCGACAGCTTGACCGACATCTCGACGGTCTCGCCGAGCCCGAGCTCCGCGAGGCGCTCGATCAGCTGGAGGTAGGCGTCACGGGCGGCGTGCGACTGCGCCACCTCGGTGATGTCCTCGCCCACGACGTCGAGGGTGACCTCCAGGCCTTTCTGCGTGAGGTCCTCGACGATCGGGATGACCTGGTCGACGGTCTCGCCGGGGATGAACCGGTTCACCACGGGCTTGGTCACCGGGGCGGCAGAGACGATACGACGCATCTTGTCGCTGCGCGAAGCGGCGAGGATCACGGGACCCAGCACGGGGGCACCTCCAGCGGGTGGCAGAAGAAAAGCGCAAGTAAAACCACCGTGAAACCTAAGGACCGGTTTGATCCTCTGCCATCGACAGCTGTCACGCATCCGTGTCCCGGATCTCATACATCTGTCTGAAGGTCCGGTTCGCGGGTGGGAGAATGCTCGGGTGAAGGGCGATTACCAGGACCTGGTGGACGAGATCTCGGCGCTGCTCGGCGCCCCGGCGACCCTGGAGAACCGGGACTTCCGGCTGATCGCGTTCGGCGCCCACGACAGCGACGACGACCAGGCGATGGACCCGGTACGGACCCGCTCGATCCTGACCCGCCAGTCGACCGCGGCCGTCCGTTCCTGGTTCGAGGGCTTCGGCATCGCCCGTGCCACCGGACCGGTCCACATCCCGGCGGCGCCGGAGGCCGGGGTGTTCCGGGGGCGGATCTGCCTGCCGGTGCGGTTCCGGGGCATCGTGCAGGGCTACGTGTGGCTCCTCGACCAGGAGCCGGGCCCGGGGCCGGCGGAGCTGGCCGCGGCCATGGAGGTGGCCCAGCGGATCGGGATCCTGCTCGCCGAGGAGGCGAAGGCGGGGGCGGAGGTGTCGCGGGAGTTCCTGGCGGTGCTCACGGCCGGGCGGGGCTGGCAGCAGGACATGGCGGTGGCCGCACTGCGGGTCGCCCTCGGCCCGGGCGGGGACGGACTGCACGCGGCGGTGTGCGTGGCGCCGTGGTCCGGGGAGGCCCCGGCGTCGGTGCCGGGCGCGGCGGCACTGTGCGTCGTACCGCGGCGCGGCGGCGGGGACACGGCTGGGACCGCGGGTGCGGGTCCGGGCGCGGGCGCGGGAGGCGAGGCGGCCGGAGGCGGCCCGGCTCTGGCGGTCCTGCTCCGGCTGCGCTCGACGGACGCGCTGGCTCCGGCCCTGACGGCGGTGGCCCGGCTGCTGCCGCGCACGACGGGACCCGCGGCGGACGGCGGGGCGGCGGCTCCGAGGACGGTGACCGCCGGGGTGGCCGATCCCTTCCGGACCCTCGTGGCGCTGCCCGACGCGTGGGAGCAGGCCGTCGCGGCGGCCCGGGCGGCCGCCGCGCAGCCCCGGTTCGGCCCGGTCGCCCGGTGGTCGGCGATCGGCCCGTACCGGCTGCTGGCGGCCTTGGCCGCCGATCCGGTGGACGATCCGGCGACGCGAGCCCTGCTGGGCCCGGCCCACCGCGAACTCGCCCGTACCGCCGAGGTGTTCCTGGACTGTGCCGGCCAGGCGGGCCGCGCGGCGGCGGCCCTGGGGATCCACCGCCAGACGCTGTACTACCGCCTCGCCCGGGTGGAGCAGCTCACCGGCCTCGACCTGGACGAGGGCGAGGACCGGCTGCTGCTCCACATGGCCCTGAAGGCCGCCCGCATGACCTGAGGCCGCGGCCCCTTTCCGGGGCGCGGACCGCCCTCACGGGCTTGCTCGGCCAGGCGCGGGCCTGCCTGCCGCACCGAGCCGCCGAGGGCGTCGGGTGCCGGGGAGGGGACCACGTGCACCCGGAAGGGGAGCACCCCCGCGCGAAGGCCGTCCTCACCGCCTGACGCACTGTCGGGCCGCCTGCGCCGACGCGCCCCGCATCACGCGATCTACCCTGCGGCGAAGGCGAGCTTGCCGGGGGCGAGGACCGCGCGGATCCCGACGGCGAGGTCCTCCCGGACCTCCGGTACGACCACGCCGACCAGCGCCCCGTCCGCGAGGGCCGGCGAGAGCCGCTCCATGAGGGTGAGCAGCGCGAGCGACGCCGACTCGCGCTGTACTCCAGCGGGCCGAGCGGTTCGGCGGCGCCGGCGCGGGAACGCGGGGCAGCCGCCCCTCGGCGGCGCCGCTCCCGCCCTCTCAACTCCCCCTCGCGCCGGGCCGGTCCGGAGGCGGGAAAGGGTGGTCGCCCGGCGGCGGTTCCGGCTCCGCCTACTCCGGATCCCCGGCTGGCTCCGGTCGCGGGCACTTCAGCCCTTCGGCCGCCGCCCGCATGCCCTCGGTGAACTCCTCGGCGCTCGCCGCCGACTTCGGGTCGAACAGCCACTGGATCATCAGGCCGTTCAGCAGCGCCTGGTAGAAGCCGCCCAGCGTCCGCTCCTCCCGCTCGGTGATCTCTTCCTCCGGGGTGCCGGTCAGCATCGCGATCAGGCCGCGGCGCCCCTCGGCCTGCGAGGCCGCGAGCATCGCCCGCAGGTCCGGCATCCGGTCACGGCTCAGCGCGACCTCCAGGCTGGCCGCCCAGACCGGACCGGCCTCCTCACGATGGGTCAGGAAGCCCTCCCAGACCGCGCGGAACCGTTCCAGCGAGCCGCCCTCCCCCGCCACGCCGTCCTGGAAGACGGCGCCCAGCTCCTGCATCAAGGCGATGAAGGCCTCGGTGAGCAGGGCGTCCTTCGAGCCGTAGTGGTAGCCGATGGAGGCCAGGTTCGCGCCCGAGGCCTTCACGATGTCGCGCGCCGTGGTGCGCACGAATCCCTTCTCGACCAGGCACTTCTTGGCGCCTTCGAGCAGATCTTCACGATGTCCCATGGCGCCACGGTAGCAAGACGCATGTCATAGACGGAAGTTCCATACGAATGTTCCATACGATCGTCATAGACAAACGTTTATGACGTCTGTACATTGCTTCTCATGACGAACCCCGCCGCCACAGCACATCTCGCCGGCCGTCGCGAATGGACCGCCTTCACCGTCCTCGTGCTGCCGCTGCTCCTGGTCTCGATGGACGTCTCCGTCCTCTACTTCGCCATCCCCGCCATCACCGAGCAGCTCGACCCGAGCGCCACCCAGCAGCTCTGGATCTTCGACAGCTACGCCTTCGCCCTCTCCGGCCTGCTGATCACGATGGGCTCGCTCGGTGACCGGATCGGCCGCCGCAAGCTGCTGTTGATCGGCGCGACCGCCTTCGGCCTCGCCTCGGTCGGCGCCGGGTACGCCACCAGCGCCGAGATGCTCATCGCCTGCCGCGTCCTGCTCGGCATCGGCGGCGCGACCCTGATGCCCTCCACGCTGGCCCTGGTACGGAACCTCTTCCAGGACGCGAAGCAGCGCGGCCAGGCCATCGCCATCTGGTCCGGCGCCATGACCGGCGGTATCGCCCTCGGTTCGGTCCTGAGCGGCGTGATGCTGAACCACTTCTACTGGGGCTCGGTCTTCCTCATCAACGTGCCCGCGATGCTGCTCCTGCTGGTCCTGGTCCCGGTGCTGGTCCCCGAGTTCAAGGACCCGGCCCCCGGCCGCTTCGACCTGCTGAGCGTGCCGCTGTCGATGGCCGCCGTGCTGCCGGTCGTCTACGGGCTCAAGGAGATCGCCGCCGAGGGCTTCGAGCCCCTCTACCTCGGCTGCCTCGTCGTCGGCCTGGCCTTCGGGTACGTGTTCGTCCGCCGCCAGCGCACCCGCGAGGACGCCATGGTCAGCCGGGCGCTGTTCCAGCGCCGTGGATTCGGCGCGGGCATCGGCCTCAACACGATCGCCGCCTTCGCCATGATGGGCTCGGCCTACTTCACCACCCAGTACCTGCAGTCCGTGCTCGGCATGGGCACCCTGGAAGCCGCCCTGTGGAGCCTCGCCCCCTCGGTCGTCATCGGCGCCGCGGCTCCCGTCTCCGCCGCCCTGGCCCAGAAGGTGGAGCGGGCCTACGTCATCGCCGGCGGGTTCGCCCTCGCCGCGACCGGATTCGCCCTGGTCAGCCTGGTCGACACCGACTCCCTGTGGCTGCTCCTGACCGGCGCCGGCGTACTGGCCTCGGGCATCGTCACCGTCATGTCCCTGGTCTCGGACATGGCGCTCGCCTCGGCCCCCGCCGAGAAGGCCGGTTCCGCCGCCTCCCTGCTGGAGACGGGCCAGGAGTTCGGCGGCGCGCTCGGCATGGCGGTACTGGGCAGCCTGGGCACCGCGGTCTACCGCAGCGACCTGGCCGACTCCGAGCCCGCCGTGCGGGAGACCCTGGGCGGGGCGGTGGCCACGGCCCACCAGCTCGGCGGGGCCGCGGGCGAGCAGGTGCTGGCCCTGGCCCGCGCGGCCTTCGTCCACGGAATGCAGTACGCGGCCTGGGGCGGTACTGCGCTGCTGCTCGCTGCGGCGGTGCTCGCCGCGGCTCTGATGCGGGGTGTCGAAGCCCCTGCCCCGCCCGCGGCGGAGCAGGCCCCGGCTCCCGCGAACGGCGTGCAGGAGCCGACGTACAACTGATTCCGCCGGTACGGGGTGAGCAGTGGAACGCGAAAGGGCCCGGGGGTCTCCCCCCGGGCCCTTCCCCTGCGTCCTGCAGGTCAGCCGAGGCTGACGGTGCGCGCCGAGACGGCGCCGATCTCGGTGGCGATGTCCGCGAGGACGTTCGCCGGGACCTCGGCGTCGACGGTGAGGACGGCGAGCGCCTCGCCGTGCTCCTCGGCACGGGCGACCTGCATGCCCGCGATGTTCAGGCCGGCCTCGCCGAGCAGCTGCCCGACCTTTCCGACCACGCCCGGGCGGTCGGTGTAGCGCAGCACGACCATGTAGTCGGCGAGCGCCAGGTCCACGTCGTACTCGCCGATGCCGACGATCTTCTGCAGGTGCTTCGGGCCGGCGAGCGTGCCGGAGACCGAGACCTCCTGGCCGTCCGACAGGGTGCCGCGGACGGTCACCACGTTGCGGTGGTCCGGGGACTCCGAGCTGGTGGTCAGGCGGACCTCGACACCGCGCTCCTGCGCGAACAGCGGAGCGTTGACGTACGAGACAGTCTCGTCGACGACGTCCTCGAAGACACCCTTGAGCGCGGAGAGTTCGAGCACCTTGACGTCGTGCTGGGTGAGCTCGCCGCAGACCTCGACGTCGAGACGGACCGCGACCTCGCCCGCGAGGGCGGTGAAGATCCGGCCGAGCTTCTCGGCGAGCGGCAGGCCCGGACGTACGTCCTCGGCGATGACACCGCCCTGGACGTTGACCGCGTCCGGCACGAGCTCACCGGCGAGCGCGAGGCGCACCGACTTGGCGACCGAGACGCCGGCCTTCTCCTGGGCCTCGTCCGTGGACGCGCCGAGGTGCGGGGTGCAGACGACCTGGTCGAGCTCGAAGAGCGGGGAGTCCGTGCAGGGCTCCTTCGCGTACACGTCGAGGCCGGCGCCGGCGACGCGGCCCTCCTTGATGGCCGAGTACAGCGCGGCCTCGTCCACGATCCCGCCGCGGGCGGCGTTGACGATACGGACGGACGGCTTCACCTTGTGCAGGGCCTCGTCCCCGATGAGACCGAGGGTCTCGGGGGTCTTGGGCAGGTGCACGGTGATGAAGTCGGCGACCTCCAGCAGCTCGTCCAGCGTCAGCATCTTGACGCCCATCTGGGCGGCGCGCGCGGGCTGTACGTAGGGGTCGTACGCGACGACCTTCATGCCGAAGGCCGACATGCGCTGGGCGACCAGGACGCCGATGCGGCCGAGGCCGACGACGCCGAGGGTCTTCTCGCTGAGCTCGACGCCCGTGTACTTGTTCCGCTTCCACTCGCCGTTCTTGAGGGCGGTGTTGGCCTGCGGGATGTTGCGGGCGGTGGCGACGAGCAGGCCGCAGGCGAGCTCGGCGGCGGTGACGATGTTGGAGGTCGGGGCGTTCACGACCATCACGCCGGCCTTGGTGGCGGCGGAGACATCGACGTTGTCGAGGCCGACACCGGCGCGGGCGACGACCTTCAGCTTCTTGGCGGCGGCGATGGCCTCTGCGTCCACCTTGGTGGCGGAGCGGACGAGGATCGCGTCGACGTCGACGATCGCGGGGAGCAGCTCCGCGCGGTCGGCGCCGTTGCAGTGCCGGATCTCGAAGTCCGGGCCGAGCGCCTCGACGGTGGCAGGCGACAGCTCTTCGGCGATGAGTACGACAGGTTTCGAGCTCACGTGGGTCCTCACAAGTCCAGTGCGGACGGCCGTCCCGACGGCCGCAGGCGGTGGAGGGGGTAGCCGCGTGGAAGACGCACGACACTGTGGGCCTGACGCGTATGTGTTGAGCAGTGTAGTGGCGCCGACGGGCCGGATTTCCGCCTGTACGGAAGGATCACCCGTCCGTGGTTGGCCGGGTTGGACAACCCGGGCTCGCAGATGCCGCGCGCCCGGCCTTCCCGACCGTCCGTGGTGTACGGGCGGCGCCCTGTGCGGCGGGGCCGGGACACGCCGTCCCGGCCCCGCCGCACGCGCGATCAGCTCTCGCTGCTGTCGACCCAGCTCATCAGCTTGCGCAGCTTCTTGCCGGTGGTCTCCAGCAGGTGCGCCTCGTCGGCCTTCTTGTACTCGTTGTACTTCGGCAGACCGGCCTTGTACTCGGCCATCCAGGTGTTGGCGAACTCGCCGCTCTGGATCTCGGCGAGGACCTTCTTCATCTCGGCCTTGGTGGCGTCGGTGATGACGCGGGGGCCGGTGATGTAGTCGCCCCACTCGGCGGTCTCGGAGACCGACCAGCGCATCTTCTCCAGGCCGCCCTCGTACATGAGGTCCACGATGAGCTTCAGCTCGTGCAGGCACTCGAAGTACGCGATCTCCGGCTGGTAGCCGGCCTCGGTCAGGGTCTCGAAACCGGCCTTGACGAGCGCGGAGGCGCCACCGCAGAGGACGGCCTGCTCACCGAACAGGTCGGTCTCGGTCTCCTCGGTGAAGGTGGTCTTGATGACGCCGGCGCGGGTGCCGCCGATGCCGGCCGCGTACGAGAGCGCGAGGGCGAAGGCGTTGCCCGAGTGGTCCTGCTCGACGGCCGCGATGCAGGGAACGCCACGGCCCTCCTCGTACTGGCGGCGGACCAGGTGGCCCGGGCCCTTGGGGGCGACCAGGGCGACGTCCACGTTGGCCGGGGGCTTGATGAAGCCGTAGCGGACGTTGAAGCCGTGGCCGAAGAAGAGCGCGTCGCCGTCCTTGAGGTGGTCCTTGATGGACTCCTCGTAGATCTCTGCCTGCAGCGGGTCCGGGGTCAGGATCATGATGACGTCGGCCCACTCGGCGGCCTCCGACACGGAAACGACCTTCAGGCCCTGCTCCTCGGCCTTGGCCTTGGACTTCGAGCCCTCCTTCAGGCCGACGACGACGTCGACGCCGGAGTCACGGAGCGACAGCGCGTGGGCGTGGCCCTGGCTGCCGTAACCGATGACCGCGACCTTGCGGCCCTGGATGATGGACAGGTCGGCGTCGTTCTCGTAGAACAGCTCGGCCACTGGGATATCTCCTTGGTGCGCTGGTGTTGCACCCACCGTACGGCGGGGAACGGATTCTGAGTCTGTCGGTCTCGCCATGCGAGCGTGAGCGTGTCCGACGTGTCTTGCGTGTCTTTTGTGTGAGGCGGTGTCAGGCCCGTCAGGCACTGCGGTCGAGCGCCCGCAGGCTGCGGTCCGTGATGGACCGTCCGCCACGCCCTATGGCGATCGTGCCGGACTGCACGAGCTCCTTGATGCCGAAGGGCTCCAGCATCTTGAGCATCGCGCCGAGCTTGTCGGTGCCGCCGGTCGCCTCGATGGTCACGGCCTCCGGGGAGACGTCGACCGTCTTGGCGCGGAACAGCTGGACGATCTCGACGATCTGCGACCGCGTCTCGTTGTCGGCGCGGACCTTCACCAGGACGAGTTCGCGCTCGATCGCGTTGTGCGACTCCAGCTCGACGATCTTGAGCACGTTGACCAGCTTGTTGAGCTGCTTCGTCACCTGCTCCAGCGGGAGGTCCTCGACGTTCACGACGATGGTGATGCGGGAGATGTCGGGGTGCTCCGTGACACCGACCGCGAGGGAGTCGATGTTGAACCCGCGGCGGGAGAACAGCGCGGCGATCCGGGCGAGGATGCCGGGCGTGTTCTCGACCAGGACGGAGAGCGTGTGCTTGGACATGTGAGGCGTTCTCTCTCTCGGCTCTCTCGGCTCAGTCGTCTTCGTTGTCGCCGAAGTCGGGACGGACGCCCCGGGCTGCCATGACCTCGTCGTTGGAGGTGCCGGCGGCGACCATCGGCCACACCATGGCGTCCTCGTGGACGATGAAGTCGATGACCACCGTACGGTCGTTGATCGCGTTGGCCTCGGCGATGACCTTGTCCAGGTCGGCCGGGTCCTCGCAGCGCAGGGCGACACAACCCATGGCCTCGGACAGCTTGACGAAGTCCGGGACGCGGGTGCCCTTGCGGGGAGCGATCGACTCGCCCAGCTGGGAGCCGACGGTGTCGTGGCCGGTCTCGTCCGCGTGGAGGACGGTGTTCGAGTAGCGCTGGTTGTAGAACAGCGTCTGCCACTGCCGGACCATGCCCAGCGCACCGTTGTTGATGATCGCGACCTTGATCGGGATGTTGTTCAGGGCGCAGGTGACCAGTTCCTGATTGGTCATCTGGAAGCAGCCGTCGCCGTCGATCGCCCAGACCGTGCGCTCGGGCATGCCGACCTTGGCGCCCATCGCGGCCGGGACCGCGTAGCCCATGGTTCCGGCGCCGCCGGAGTTCAGCCAGGTGCGGGGCTCCTCGTACTTCACGAAGTGCGAGGCCCACATCTGGTGCTGGCCGACTCCCGCCGCGAAGACCGTGCTCTTCGGCGCGAGCGCGCCGATCCGCTCGATGACCTGCTGCGGCGAGAGGCTGCCGTCCTCGGGCAGGTCGTAGCCCAGCGGGTACGTGTCGCGCCAGCGGCTGAGGTCCTTCCACCAGGCGGTGTAGTCGCCCGCGTTGCCCTCGGTGTGCTCGGCCTGGACGGCCTGGATCAGGTCGGCGATGACCTCGCGGGCGTCACCCACGATCGGGACGTCGACCTCGCGGTTCTTGCCGATCTCGGCCGGGTCGATGTCCGCGTGGATGACCTTGGCGAAGGGGGCGAAGCTGTCCAGCTTGCCGGTGACGCGGTCGTCGAAGCGGGTGCCGAGGGCGATCAGCAGGTCCGACTTCTGCAGCGCGGTGACGCCGGTGACCGAACCGTGCATGCCGGGCATGCCGACGTGCAGCGGGTGGCTGTCGGGGAAGGAACCGAGCGCCATCAGGGTGGTCGCGACCGGGACGCCGGTCAGCTCGGCGAGGACCTTCAGCTCCGCGGTCGCGCCGGACTTCATGACGCCGCCGCCGACGTACAGCACCGGGCGCTTGGCCTGGCAGATGAGCTTGGCGGCCTCGCGGATCTGCTTGGCGTGCGGCTTGGTGACCGGCCGGTAGCCGGGGAGGTCCATGGCGGGCGGCCACGTGAAGGTGGTCTTCGCCTGCAGGGCGTCCTTGGCGATGTCGACCAGGACCGGGCCGGGGCGGCCGGTGGCGGCGATGTGGAACGCCTCGGCGATCGTCCGGGGGATGTCCTCGGCTTTGGTGACCAGGAAGTTGTGCTTGGTGATCGGCATCGTGATACCGACGATGTCCGCCTCCTGGAAGGCGTCGGTGCCGATCGCCTTGGAGGAGACCTGGCCGGTGATCGCGACGAGCGGGACGGAGTCCATGTGCGCGTCGGCGATCGGGGTGACCAGGTTGGTGGCGCCCGGGCCGGACGTGGCCATACAGACGCCGACCTTGCCGGTGGCCTGCGCGTAGCCGGTGGCGGCGTGGCCGGCCCCCTGCTCGTGGCGGACCAGGATGTGACGGACCTTCTTGGAGTCCATCATCGGGTCGTACGCGGGGAGGATGGCGCCGCCCGGAATACCGAAGACGGTGTCGCACCCCACCTCTTCGAGAGAGCGGATGAGGGACTGCGCACCCGTGACGTGCTCAACGACGGCGGACTGCTGTCCGCCGGAACGGGGCCGCGGATGGTGGGCCCCGGTGGCCTGCTCGGTCATCGGCATTCTCTTCTCGAAGCTGAGGGTTTTACGAGGATTCGGCTCTGTGCCAGTGCAACAAAAAACCCCTCGTGCCGGGAGGCAAGCGAGGGGAGCGCGTCGGGTGCGTTGAGCGGGGACATGCTGGTCCCGGCTTCAGCCGACGCGCTTTCCAAGTACGAGAATTCGGGTGCGCATGGCATTGACCCTCCCTCCGGCGGGAGGGTGATGTCAAGTAGGTGGGACGGGCGTCTCATTATGTGAGCCCCTATGGATGGCCATGGATCCCCCCGGCGAACCACCGGCCAGGGCGGGCTGCACCGCTCCGCCCGGTACTGGGAAACTACCGCGCACCAGGGCGCGCCGCAGCCTGTATTCGTCGAGTGGCCCGGAGAAGGCCATTCCCTGGCCGTGGGTGCACCCCATGGCGCGCAGGGCCGTGACCTGCTCCGGAAGATCCACCCCGTCGGCCACCGACTTCATGCCCAGGTCGTTTGCGATCCGCAACAAACCGGCGGTGATCTTGTGGAGGCGGGCGGACTCGACGACGCCCTCCACCAGCCCCCGGTCCAGCTTGAGCATGTTCACCGGGAGGCGGCGCAGGGCACTGATCGCCGCATAGCCGCTCCCGAAGCCGTCCAGTGCGATTCCCACGCCGAGCCGGTGCAGGGCCGTGAGGCGTCGCTCCAGGTCGTCGAAGGGCACTCTGGGGTCGGAAACGGCGAGCTCCAGCACCAGGGCCCCGGAGGGCAGCCCGTGCCTGGTCAGCAGGGCCTCCACGGAGCCCACGGGCACGGCGCGGTCGAGGAGCCGCTGGGCGGTCATCCGGACGGCCACGGGCACGTCGTGCCCGGCCCGGTGCCGGTCGGCGGCCTGCTCGACGGCCTGCTCCAGCAGCCAGTGCCCCAGCTCGGCGGTCCGCGACGCGTCCTTGCCGACCGTGGCCGAGGACCCCTCGCTGTACTCCGCCACCCGGAGGAACTCGGCGGGGGTGAAGAGGATCCCCTGGGCGGAACGCCAGCGGGCCTGGGCGGCCACGGCGGAGACCTCGCCGGTGGACAGTGAGACCACGGGCTGGTGCAGCAGGGCGAACTCGCCCTCGTGCAGCGCGGTCCGCAGCCGCCCCGCCAGCTCGGCCTTCCGGACGACCTCTGCCTGCATCTGCGGGGCGTACATCTCGACGCGGTCCTTGCCTCCCGCCTTGGCCCGGTACATCGCGAGATCCGCATTGCGCATCAGGTCCGAAGGGGTGATCCCGGAGTCGGCGAAGGCCACGCCGATGCTTGCGGCGACCCGGACCTCGTTGCCCGCGATCCGGTACGGCTGGGAGAGGGTGGTGCGCAGCCGGTCGGCGATCTCGCGCGCCTGGTACTCGCGGGCGCTGCGGTCGCGGCTGCCGTCGCCCAGGATCAGCGCGGCGAACTCGTCGCCGCCGAGGCGGGCCGCGGTGTCCCCGGCCCGGACCGAGTCCTGGAGCCTGCGCGCGGCCTCGATGAGCAGCTCGTCGCCGGCCTGGTGGCCGATGGTGTCGTTGACCGCCTTGAAGCCGTCGAGGTCGATGAAGAGCACGGCGGTGCTGTGGTCGCCCGCCCGCCGGCCGGTCAGGGCCTGGCGGACGCGCCGGGTGAACAGGGCCCGGTTGGGCAGGTCGGTCAGCGGATCGTGCTCGGCGCTGTGCTGGAGCTGCGCCTCGAGGCGGACCCGCTCGGTGACGTCGCGGCTGTTGAGGATGAGCCCGCCCTGGTGCCGGTTGATGGTCGACTCGACGTTGAGCCACTCGCCGTCGCCCGATTTGAAGCGGCATTCGATACGGGTGGTGGGCTCCTCGGCCGGCGGCGCGGCGAGGAAGCGGCGGACCTCGTGGACCACCCGGCCGAGGTCGTCGGGGTGGATCAGGGTGGCGAGCTCGGTGCCGACCAGCTCCTCCGCCTCGCGGCCGTAGACCCCCGCGGCGGCGGGGCTCACGTAGCGCAGGGTCCCGGTGGGCGCGGCGATCATGATGACGTCGCTGGAGCCCTGGACCAGGGAGCGGAAGTGGTTCTCCTTCTGGGCCAGTTCCTGTGTCAGCGCGATGTTGTCGAGGAGCATGATGCCCTGGCGGATGACGAGGGCGAGCACGACGGTGCAGCCGGTGAAGACGACCATCCGGTCGACCTTCCGGCCGTCCACGACGTTGTAGAGGATGCCCAGGGTGCACACGGCGGCCGCGAGGTACGGGGTGAGGGCGGTCAGCGAGCCGGTGATGGGGCGGCTGTGCGGTCGCTCGACGCGCGGGTGGCCGGCGGGCTCCGGTCCCGGGTGGACGCGCCGGGCGCCCCAGGGCGCGTACGCGAGGAGCAGCGAGCCCGCGAACCAGCCGGCGTCGAGCAGTTGTCCGGACTGGTACTCCGCGCTCAGCAGCGGCGAGGTGAACAGGGCGTCGCTGAGCACGGTCAGGGCGAGCGCGGCGATGGCGGTGTTGACCGCGGAGCGGTTGGTCTCGGACCGCCGGAAGTGCAGGACCAGGACCATCGAGACCAGCGCGATGTCCAGGAGCGGGTAGGCGAGGGAGAGTGCGGCGCGCGGCACGCTGCCGGGGGCCCCGGACTGGGCGGTCCGCGCCGCGTGGGCCAGGGCCAGGCTCCAGGAGAGGGTGAGCAGGGAACCGCCGATGAGCCAGGAGTCGAGCCCGAGGCACACCCAGCCTGCGCGGGTGACCGGGCGTTTGGCGAGGACGAGGAGGCCCACGATGGCCGGCGGGGCGAAGCAGAGGAAGGCGAAGTCGGCGAGCGAGGGCTTCGGCACGTCTTGGCCGAGGATCACCTCGTACCAGCCCCAGACCGCGTTGCCGCTGGCTCCCATCAGGGAGGAGAAGGCGAAGAGCAGCCAGGCGGGCCGTTCACGGCTGTCGATCGCCCGTGCGTAGGAGCAGCACGAAATCGCGGCGAGCAGTCCTGCGGCACTGAGCCCGAAATCGCCCATGATCTCGGCGACATCCTCCGAACCCCAGTTGAGGGCGGCGCCGACGGCGTACCCGCCGCAGACCACCGCGAGGAGCAGCTGTATGGCCAGGCACTTGCCTCCGCCCGAAAGGGACGGACGGTTCAGGAGCGCCGCCCCCGGGGCATTCACCGGCCCCCCTCGCGAGCTGGTTCCGGCGCACCCCATCGTCGCCTCCGGTGGCTGTACCGCGTCGGATCCTTCGTCCATTGGCCGTGCATCGCCCGTCGCCCCCCAAAGTGTCCGATCACTCCCCAGCGCCAGACGTTCGTGGCGCAGCCCCTTCTTCCGGACGATACACCACTTTCGTCACTCAGCGACATACCTTCTCTACGCTCCGTTACCGAGCGAGGGGTTGCATCCACGGTGCGCGTTCGAGTGACTTCGGAGCGTGCACAGCGCGCGTCACCCGGTGGTCAACACCGTGTGTTCCACGGGCTCTCCGGCGGCGAACCGGGTGAGCTGGCGCACCAGCAGGCGCTTGGCGCGCGGCTCGAAAGCCGAGCTGCTGCCGCCCACATGAGGCGTGATCAGGACATTCGGAGCGTGCCAGAGCGGGTGGCCCGCGGGCAGCGGTTCCGGGTCGGTGACGTCCAGCGCCGCGCGGAGCCGGCCCGACTCGACCTCGGCCAGGAGGGACTTGGTGTCGACGACGGGGCCGCGTGCGACGTTCACGAGCAGGGCTCCGTCCTTCATGCGGCTCAGGAAGTCGGCTCCGGCCAAGCCCCGGGTGGTCTCGGTCAGCGGTGTCGTGAGGATCACCACGTCGGCCCGCGGCAGGAGTCCGGGCAGCTCGTCCAGGGCGTGGACGGGCCCGCGCGGCGCCGTCCGAGCCGAGCGGGCGACGCGGGTGACCGGCCCGCACTCGAAGGGCACGAGCCGGTCCTCGACGGCCGAGCCGATCGATCCGTAGCCGACGATCAGGACGGACTTGTCGGCGAGGGCCTCGTAGAAGCCGGCGCGCCACTCCTCGCGGTCCTGGCCGCGGACCATGCCGGGAATCCCGCGCAGGGAGGCGAGGACCAGGGCGAGGGCGAGCTCGGCGGTGCTGGCCGCGTGGACCCCGACGGCGTTGCACAGCCGTACACCGGGGCGCAGGGCGCCGAGGCCGCCGAGGACGTGATCGATGCCGGCCGTCAGGGTCTGGACGACCTGGACGGCGGGCATGGCCGCCAGCGGGCGCACGGTGACCTCGGGGGACTTCATGTACGGGGTCACGTAGAAGACGCAGTCGGCCGGATCGGCGGGGAAGGCGTCCTCGCCGTCCCAGAGGCGGTAGCGGAAGGAGTCGGGCAGGCCCTCGATCTCCGCGGCGGGGAAGGGGAGCCAGACGTCCCGGGTCTTTGCAGTCATGATCACGAGGCTATGCCAAGCCATCGCGATCAAGCCGTTACTTTGTTTGCCGGACCGGGAGGGGCGGGAGGGACGCGGGAGTGGAGCGCAGGTCGATCGGGGCGGGAGCGCTGACGGTGGGCGCCGTCGGACTCGGCTGCATGCCGATGAGCTGGGCGTACGCGCCTTCGCGCCGGCGGGGACAGGAGTCGGAGGCGGCGGTGCACACGGCCCTGGACCTGGGATCGAACCTCCTGGACACGGCCGATGTGTACGGGCCGTACACCAATGAACTCCTGCTGGGACGGGTGCTGCGGGAGCGGCGGTCCGAGGCGTTCGTCTCGGCCAAGGTCGGGCTGCGGGCCGGTGATCAGCACGTGGTGGCCGACGGGCGGCCCGGCTATCTGCGGCGGGCCTGCGACGCCTCGCTGCGGCGGCTGCGGACCGATGTCATAGACCTCTACCAGCTGCACCGGGTGGATCCGGAGGTGCCGGTGGAGGAGACCTGGGGGGCGATGGCGGAGCTGGTGGGCGCCGGGAAGGTGCGGGCGCTCGGGTTCTGCGCGCTCGGGGCGGGGGCCGGCCCGGGGGCCGGGAGGCGCGGGGACCGGGCGTACGGGACGACCGTGCGGCACCTGGAGCGGGCTCAACAGGTGTTCCCGGTGAGCGCGGTGCAGGCGGAGCTGTCGGTGTGGTCGCCGGAGGCTGCATGGCAGCTCCTGCCGTGGTGTGCGGCCCGCGGGGTGGGTTTCCTGGCGGCGATGCCGCTGGGCAGCGGGTTCCTGACCGGGACGCTCACTCCGGGCGAGGGCTTCGAGTCGGAGGACGTGCGGGCCAGGCATCCACGGTTCACGGCGCACGCGATGGCGTCGAACCAGGCGCTGGTGGCGGGGCTGCGGCGGGTGGCGGGGCGGCACGGGTCCGAGGTCACGGTCGCGCAGGTGGCCCTGGCGTGGGTGCTGGCGCAGGGGCCGCAGGTGGTTCCGGTGCCGGGGGCCGACCGGGCGCGCTGGGCGGCGGAGAACGCGCGGGCCGCGGAAGTACGGCTCACGGCCGGGGACCTGGCCGAGATCGCGGCCCTTCCGGTCGCGGTGGGTGCCTGGGACTGACCGGGGGCGGACGGCGGGGGGCCCGGGCAGGGTCGGGGGGGCCCGGGCAGGGGTGGGGGCGGGACGGACGGCGGGGCGGAACGGGGTCGGGGGCTGGGCGGACGGCCGGGCGGACCTGGGGTGGGCGGTCGGGGCGGGCGTCGGGCGACCTGGGGCGGGTCGGGGCGGGCCCGGCCCACAACCACTCGATCGGGTGTACGAGTGGTGGAACTTCGGGAACCTCTGCGGCTGTTGAGACGGGTGTAGGGGCAGGATCGGAGCACCGGAAGGGAGCAGGGCGATGCGATACGGAAGTTCTCGCGGGCGGCAGGTGGGGTGCGAGGGCCAGGGCGCGCGGCGTCGGGCCGTGCTGGCGGCGGTCGCGCTGGCGGGGTGCGGCGCCCTGCTGGCGGCGGGATGCTCGCCGGCGGGCGGCCCCGGCGCGGTGCCCGGCAGCTCTCCACCGGGCACGGCCGCGGCCGGCTCCGGATCACCCGGCCCGTCGGGGAGTCCTACCGCCTCACCGCAGGTCTCGGGCCCGCCGGCCAAGGGTTCGGTGACGGTGACGGGTGAGGTCGCCAAGGGCCTGGAGTCCCCGTGGGGCGTGGCGCCGCTGCCCGGTGGGGACCTGCTGGTCGCCTCGCGGGACAAGGGGACGATCAGCAGGGTCGCGACGGGATCGGGCGCGGTGACCCAGATCGGCAAGGTGCCGGGGGTGGCCCCGGGCGGGGAGGGCGGGCTGCTGGGTCTCGCCCTGTCGCCGTCCTTCGCCTCGGACCGGCTGGTGTACGTGTACTTCACGACGGAGTCCGACAACCGCATCGCCCGGATGCGCTACGACGAGCAGAGACCTGCCGGTCAGCAACTGGGCGCTCCGGACACGGTGTTCCGGGGCATCCCCAAGGGTCTCATCCACAACGGCGGCCGGATCGCCTTCGGTCCGGACAAGATGCTCTACGCGGGGACGGGCGAGACCGGCGACAAGGGGCTCGCGCAGGACAAGACATCGCTGGGCGGCAAGATCCTGCGGATGACCCCGGACGGGGATCCGGTGCACGGCAATCCCGAAGCCGATTCGGTCGTCTACTCGTACGGACACCGCAATGTGCAGGGCCTCGCGTGGGACAAGGACAAACGGCTGTGGGCGGCCGAGTTCGGCCAGACCACCTGGGACGAGCTGAATCTGATCGAGCCCGGCGCGAACTACGGCTGGCCGGAGGCCGAGGGGAAGGCGGGCAGACCGGGCATGCGGGACCCGGTGGCCGTGTGGAAGACCGACGAGGCCTCGCCGAGCGGGATCGCCTGGGCCGAGGGGTCGGTGTGGATGGCCGGGCTGAAGGGCCAGCGGCTGTGGCGGATCCCGCTGGCCGGGGCGGAACTCGCGGCGGAGCCCGAAGCGTTCCTGGAGGGGAAGTACGGGCGGCTGCGCACGGTGCTGGCGCTCGGCGGGGACAAATTGCTGCTGGTCACGAGCGAGACGGATGGGCGCGGATCGCCGGAAGCGGGCGACGACAGGATCCTGACACTGACGGTGCGGTAGCGGCCCGGACAGGGCCTTGGCCCCCGCGGGGGACGAAAGGCACGGTGGACGCGGTGTTCAACATGATCGAGGAGCTTTTCAACCCGGGACGCAAGCACACGAACGACGAGAAGAAGCGGCTGGAGCTGTCCCGGGTCGACGTCAATGACGGGGACCCGGGACGGGGACCGATAGACCTGGCCTCCGGCCGGGCGCTCATACGCCTCGGTGAGCGGGCTCCTGACGGGGAGCGGCCGACCCGGTCGGGGTGAAGAGGCGCAGCCGGTGGGCGAGGGCGGCCGCTTCGCCGCGGCCGGCGACTCCCAGCTTGGCCAGGATGTTCGAGACGTGGACGCTCGCCGTCTTCGGGGAGATGAAGAGCTCCTCGGCGATCTTGCGGTTGGTGCTGCCGGCCGCCACGAGGCGCAGCACCTCCCGTTCGCGGCTGGTCAGGCCCAGCTCCTCCACGGGGTCGCCCTGCGGTACGGGCGGGGGCGGGGTGGCGGTGGACAGCGGGAGCCGGGCGCGCTGCGCGAGCAGGGCCAGGTCCTCGCGCAACCGGCGTGAGCCGAGGCGGTGGGCGGTGGCGTAGGCCTCGCGGAGCAGGGCTGCGGCGGGCTCGCGGTCGGCGCCCGCGGCCAGCAGGGCCTCGGCGAGCCGGTGACGGGCCCGGGCAAGCAGGTACGGGCGCTCCAGCGGGCGGACGGCCACTTCCACGGCGGTCCAGTCGGCGACGGTGTCCCGGCCCTCGGCCCGCAGCAGCTCGGCCCGGAGGTACTCGGCGTGGGCGGTCCACACCGGTACCGGCGTGGCGAGGTGGCGGGCGGCGGTGCGCAGGACATCCAGGGCGGCGTCCCGGCCGGCCTCGGCGGCGGGGAGTCCCCGGGCGTCCGCCTCGGCCGTCGCGGCGGCGAGCAGCAGGGGCCAGGCGTAGCGGTGCTGGCCAGGGGGGAACCCGTGGTCGACGGCGGCGGCGGTCTCGGCGCGGACGTCGGCTATCCGGCCCTCTCCCGCGGCGATCCCGATCTCGAGGCGGTACAGCGGTATCCGGTGCTGGGGCTGGGTCTCGTGGGTGCCGAAGTGGGTGCGGGCGGCGTCGAGCTGCTGCGCGGCCTCGGTCAGCTCGCCCCGGGCCAGGGCCAGGTAGGCCAGCCGTGCGGAGGCGGCGCCGCGCGGGGCGGTGCTCTGGCCGACGAGCAGGGTACGGCGGGCCTGTTCTGCGGCCTCGTCCCAGCGGCCGAGGCTGTAGAGGCTCTCCGCCATGTTGCCGCGCACCCACGCCTCGGTGTCGAACAGCCGCGACTTGCTGACGAGTTCGGCTCCCTCCACGGCCAGCTCCACGGCCTCCCGCGAACGTCCTATGCCTTCCAGCTGAGAGGTGAGATTGATATGCGCACGTCCGGCGAGCAACGTGAGTCCGAGTTCGGTGGCCTGCTCCTTGACCTTGTGCAGCTCGGCGAAACCGGCCTCGCCCGTGCCGGATTCGGCGAGCAGGCAGCCGACGGTGATCCGGGCGTTGAGCTCGGTGTCCTCGGCGCCGACCATCTGCGCGTAGGCGACGGCCCGTTCGGCGGCGACGAGGTTGGCGGGTCCCGGGGTGTGGAGCATGCCCCAGCCCGCGGCCCGGACGAGGACCTCGGCGTGCACATGGGACGGGGGCAGCCCCTGGACCAGTTCCTGGGCCTTGGCGATCTCCTCCCAGCCGTCACCGCGGCCGAGGCCGGCCACGAGGCGGGAGCGCTCGGTCCAGAACCAGGCGGCCCGCAACGGGTCGGAGTCCTCCTCCAGCAGTCGCAACGCCGTCTTGGTGATCTTCAGGGCGCGTTCCCGCTCCCCTCCGTAACGGGCCGCGACGGTCGCCTCGGCCAGCAGGTCGAGCCGCTGCAGCGGGGTGGTGGCCGGGTCGCAGCCGCACGGCGGGTACACGTCGGTGTAGTCCGCCGGGCGAAGCGCCTCGCGGACGTCCTCCGGAGCGCTCTCCCACAGGTCCATGGCCCGTTCCAGCAGGCGCAGTTGCTCCGAGTAGGCGTGCCGGCGGCGGGCGGCCACGGAGGCGGCGAGCACGGCGGGCAGCGCCTTGGACGTGTCGTTCGCGTGGTACCAGTAGCTGGCCAGCCGGATGACCCGCTCCCCGGCGCGGATCAGGGACTCGTCGGCCTCCAGGGCCTCGGCGTAGCGACGGTTGACGCGGGAGCGCTCGCCGGGCAGCAGGTCGTCGCTCACGGCCTCGCGGACCAGCGAGTGGCGGAAGCGGTAGCCGTCCCCGTCGGTGGTGGCGAGCAGGATGTTGGCGCCGACGGCCGCCCGGAGGGCCTCGATGAGCTCGTCCTCGCCGAGTCCGGCGACGGCACGCAGGAGCGGGTACTCGACGGTGGAGCCGCCCTCCGCGACCAGGCGTACGACGCCCTGGGCCCGTTCGGGGAGGACTTCGACGCGGACGAGGAGCAGATCGCGCAGGGATTCGGTGAGTCCGGCGCGGCAGCCGCTCTCCCGGGAGGCGACGAGTTCCTCGACGAAGAAGGCGTTGCCGTCGGACCGGTCGAAGACGGAGTCCACGAAGTCCTCGTCGGGCTGCGAGGCGAGGATTCCGGCGAGTTGGCGGCGCACCTCGGCCCGGTTGAAGCGGGGCAGCTCGATGCGCTGGACCGTACGGAGCCGGTCCAGTTCGGCGAGGAGGGGGCGCAACGGGTGGCGGCGGTGGACGTCGTCCGCGCGGTAGGTGGCGACGACGACGAGCCGGCCGCTGGAGAGGGTGCGGAAGAGGTAGGAGAGCAGGTGCCTGGTGGAGGTGTCCGCCCAGTGCAGGTCCTCCAGGACGAGGACGACGGTGCGGTCGGCGGCGAGCCGCTCCAGCATCCGGGCCGTCAGTTCGAAGAGCCGGGCGGTGCTCTCCTCGTCGTGCGGGCCGCGCGGCGTGTCGCCGAGTTCGGGGAGGATCCGGGCGAGTTCGTCCTCCTGGCCCGCGGCCGCGGCGGCGAGCTCCTCGGGGAGCTGCCGGTGCAGGGTGCGCAGGGCAGTCGAAAACGGGGCGAAGGGAAGTCCCTCCGCCCCGATCTCCATACAGCCTCCGACGGCGACCACGGCGCCGCGGCGGGCCGCTTCGCCGAGGAACTCCTCGGTGAGGCGGGTCTTGCCGACCCCGGCCTCTCCCCCGATGAGCATCGCCTGCGGTTCACGGCCGGCGGCGCGGGTCAATGCGTCGGTGAGCACGGCCAGTTCGTCGGCTCGGCCGACGAACACCGGGCTGACAGATCTGGTCTCCACGTCGCCGAGCATCGCACAGACGTCCTGTCCGGCGGCACTCGTTATCGCTGCGCTTCTCATCACGTGTCAGGTCACGTGGCCGGCGCGGGTTATGCGGCGCGGGCGAAGCGGCTCCGGCCCCTCACCGCCCCTTCGGGTTCCTGGCTGCGAGAGGAGGCGCGGCGCGCCTTCTCGGCCGCCCGCACCAGGCGGTACGCGTCGGCCTCGCGGATGCGCTCGGCGTTGCGGGCGGCTGCGATCTCGTACTCGAACATCTCGTACTCCCTGGTTGCGTTTCTCGGGCACCTCGTTCGGCGTGATCCAAGATTCGCGTCCCAGGGGGTACCGGCACATCGGTCGCATGCCGCATCTGCCGGGGGCAGGGGGCCTTAGTCCGGGACCGGAGGTTCCCGAACAGGGCCGAGGCGGTCTAAGGCAGTGCCTAGCCGGCTGCCTTGGGGATGGTGAGGAGGAGGTCGAAGTACATGAGGACGAAGAGCAGGATGCCGAGGGCGCCCAGCGCGACGGCCGCCCAGGAGACGGACCGCACCCAGGCGGGGAGGGTGCGCTCGGGGGTGCCGAAGGCGGGCAGGGCCAGCACGAAGACGGCGATGATCAGGGCCAGGGTGGCGAAGATGCCGTTGACCAGGGCGGTGGAGTGCCACGGGCCGATGAACTGGGCGGCGATCTGCGCGTTGGCGTCGGCGGCCTGGGTCAGCTCGAGGCGGCCGGTGATGCTCTTGCGTTCGGACACGATGCCGGCGACCCAGCTGCCGCTGAGCGCGACGACGGAGAGACCGGCGGCGACGATCGCGGAAGCCGCGGCTCCGACGTGGCTCGGCTGCTCGTCCCCGGCGAGGTCCTCGGCGAACGTGTCGTCGTCCAGGTCCGCGTCGGTGCGGGCGGCGTCGGCCTCGGCCTCGGCGGGCTGGGGGATCTCGGCCTTCTTGAGGTCGGCCGGGGTTGCGTCCGCCTCGGAGGCGTTCGGGGCGGGGGTCTTCGTGGTGTCCATGCCGGGCACCGTAGGCGGCGAGTCTGAGAGGTTCATGAGAAGGGGGGCGGGCCCCGCGGCCGCGGGGCCCGGACCGGGCTCAGGCGGGACGGGCCGGGGGCCACTCGTGGGCGAGGACCGCCCAGATCTCGGTGCTCTGGCGCACACCACGGTGCAGGTGGTTCTCGCGCATCACGCCCTCGCGGGTCAGTCCGAGGCGCTCGGCGACCGCGATGCTCTTCTTGTTCCCGGTGGCGACGTGCCACTCCACGCGGTGCATGCCGCGGCCCTTGAAGGCCCAGTCGATGAGGACCCGGCAAGCGGCCGTGACCAGCCCGCGTCCGGCGGCGGCGGGCTCCAGCCAGCAGCCGACTTCGCAGTTGCCGCCCGCGGCGTCGAAGACCGGGTAGAGGACGCCGCCGACGAGCGTGCCCTCGACCCAGATGCCGAAGAAGCGGGTGCCGTCGTTCGCGGCCTTCTCGGCGTTCGAACGGAGCAGCTCGCGCGCCGAGTCCAGGTCGGTGGCACGGTCGGGGAAGCCGACGTACTGGCCGATGAACTCGCGGCCGCGGTCCATGTGGGCGAGGAATTCCTCGGCGTGCCACACCTCGAGCGGCTTGAGCTGGGCGTCTTCGGCCAGGTCTATCGCGAACATGCGTGGAGTCCTTACGGCTGGTCAGCGGGACACGGGTACGGAGTCAGCCGGCTCCGCGCTGTCTTCGCTCGGCCGCTGTGCCGGAAGTTTCGCATGAGGGCGTTCCGGGGGCTCGATGCTGATCCGGGGCAGCCGCCGGTCGAGCCATGCGGGCAGCCACCAGTTCGCGCTGCCGAGCATGTGCATCAGGGCCGGGACGAGGAGGGTGCGCAGCACGAAGGCGTCGAGGGCCACGGCCGCGGCGAGGGCGATGCCGAACATCGCGATGGTCCGGTCGCCGCTGAGGACGAAGGCCAGGAAGACGGAGATCATGATGACGGCGGCCGAGTTGATGACCCGGCTGGTCTCGGCGAGGCCCACGCGGACCGCCCGTCTGTTGTCGCCGGTCTCCAGCCATTCCTCGTACATCCGGCTGACGAGGAAGACCTGGTAGTCCATCGAGAGTCCGAACAGGACGGACACCATGATCACGGGCAGGAAGGGTTCGATCGGCCCGGCGCTGCCCAGGCCCAGCAGCTCGCTGCCCCAGCCCCATTGGAAGACCGCCACGACGACGCCGAACGAGGAGGCGACGGCGGCGACGTTCATGAGCGCAGCCTTGACGGGGATGCCGATGGACCGGAAGGCCAGCAACAGGAGCACGCAGCCGAGGGCGATGACCACTCCGACGAAGAGCGGCAGTTTCCCGATGATGACCTCGGCGAAGTCGTCGTAGCCGGCCGTCACGCCGCCGACGTGGACGTCCATGGAGTTGCCGTGTCCGGCGCGCGGAATGACGTCCTCGCGGAGCCTGTCGACGAGGTCGCTCGTGGCCCGGGACTGGGGGGCGGAGTCCGGTACGACGGTGAGGACGGCGGTGTCCCCGCTCCGGTTGAGGACCGCCGGGCCGGCGGCGGCGACGCCCTTCGCCGTACGAAGCGCCTCGGCGAGGCGCTCGACGGCGAGCCGGTCGCCGGCGCCGTCGAGGCGGGCGACCACGGCGAGCGGGCCGTTCGTTCCGGGCCCGAAGCCCTCGGCCAGCAGGTCGTAGGCCTGCCGGGTGGTGGAGCCGGCCGGGTTGTTGCCCTGGTCGGAGGTGCCGAGGTGGAGGAAGAGGGTGGGCAGTGCCAGCGCCAGCATGACGGCGGTGGCGACGACGCCCAGCAGCTTGGGGTGCCGCTCCACGAAGGCGGACCAGCGGGCGGCGAAGCCCGTGGTGTGCTCGGGCCGGGGACCGTCGGCGGCGAGTCTGCGGCGCTCGCGGCGCGAGAGCGCGCGCGTGCCGATGTACGAGAGGAGGGCGGGCAGCAGCGTGACCGAGGCGGCGACCGTCAGGACCACCGTCACGGAGGCCGCTATCGCGACGCCGTTGAGGAACCCCAGCCGCAGCACCAGCATGCCGAGCAGCGCGATGCAGACGGTGGCTCCGGCGAAGACCACGGCCCGGCCTGTGGTGGCGACGGCGTTCTCGGCCGCCTCCTCGACGGGGAGTCCGCGCGCGAGGCCCTTGCGGTGCCGGGTGACGATGAACAGCGCGTAGTCGATGCCGACGCCGAGGCCGACGAGGGTGCCGAGCATCGGGGCGAAGTCGGCGACCGGCATCGCGTGGCCGAGCAGGGTGATGCCGAAATAGGCGGTGCCCACGCTCACCACCGCGGTCGCGATGGGCAGCAGGCTCGCGGCGAGGGAGCCGAAGGCCAGGAAGAGGACCAGGGCCGCGACGGCGACGCCGATGACCTCGGCGAGGTGCGCGGTGGGGGCCTCGGTGAGCTGGATGGCGCGCCCGCCGAGTTCGACCTGGAGGCCGTCGGCCTCGGTGGCCGGGTTCTTCGCGGCGTCGACGACCGCCTCGGCCTGGGCTTTGGGCACGGCGTCGGCCGGCCGGTCGAAGGTCACCACGGCGTAGGCGGTGCGCCCGTCGGGGCTGATCCGGGCGGCGCTCTCGGAGCCGGGGCCGTAGGGGCCTGCGACCGATCCGACGCCGGGAAGCGCGGCAACGGCGTCGAGGGCCCGGGTCATGCGCTGCTGGACGTCCGGGGTGCGGGCGCTCTGATGGTCCGGGGCCCGCCACACGATGGTGTCGGTGTCTCCGCCCTGGCCGTGGAAGCCTTCCCGCAGGAGGTCGCCCGCCCGGCCGGATTCGGTGCCGGGGACCTCGTAGTCGTTGGAGAACGCCGTCCCGGCGGTCTGCGCGGCCGCCGCGGTCCCCCCGAGGGCCAGCAGCCAGATCATGACGGCGAGGAGTCGGTGCCGCATGCACCATCGTGCGAGTGCTGCCAACGGACGTGCTCCCTGGTGGTTCGGATCATTACCGGGAGACAGCCCGTCGCAAGGATCGCTTGAACTCGTGAAGGCCCGGCCGACCGCTCGGGGGATCACCCCAGAGGTCGGGCCAAATGGTCTACACCCCGACGATCTCAGCGATTCGTGATCGTTGGTCCCTTTCGTGTGCATCGTCACAGGGGGGTCGGGGTTTACGGGACGCCGGTCACTCCGTGGGGTGGCCGGACAGCTCGGGGCGGTGCTGGTCATCGGGTTCGTCGACCCGGTAGCCGGGGATCGAGGGCCAGCGGACGGTGAGGACCACCGCGTCTTCCTCCGCGTACCAGGAATGGTCGACGCCGCGTCCCCAGAGCACGTAGTCGCCCTGTTCGGCGAGGACGACGGTCCGCCCCGGGAACTCCAGCCGGAAACGGCCGCTGATCAGCACCAGCAGCGCGGTCCGCTTCTCCGCGGTCGCCCAGCGCTCCCGCTCGTCGCCCTTCGGGTGCACACCCCATTTGATCTCCACGTCCTCGCTGTGACGCGGGTCGGAGGGGTCCTTGAAGTGGCCGAGGAGCCAGCCGCGGTCGGCCGCGGCGTCGGGGGTGGCCTTGCCGGTGTAGATGGTGGAGTCGTCGTTCACGGGGTGAGGTTAATGCAGTTGTGGGGCCGGTCGGCCACTGGTGAGCTGGGCCGATGACGATGCAGACGGATCTTGACGAACTCCGCCGGGTGCGGGCCGAGTACGACGCCCGGATGCGCCGCGGCGCGCAGCCCGACGCGGCGCCGGCCCGCGTGGAGCGGGCCGGCGCGGTCGTCCGGCATACCGTGCCCGGGCCCGGCTGGAACGGCGTGCTCTGGTCGGACCTCGACGAGCAGACGGCGGACGCGGAGATCGCGGCGCAGGTCGCGCACTTCTCGGCGCTGGGGACGCCCGAGTTCGAGTGGAAGCTGTACGACTACGACCGGCCCGCGGACCTCGGCGACCGGCTGCGGGCAGCAGGCTTCGTGCCGGAGCCGGCCGAAACGCTGATGGTCGGGCGCACCGAGGAGCTCGCCGCGCTCCCGGTGGAGCCGCCGGAGGGCATCACCCTGCGGGTGGTGACGGACGAGGCGGGCGTGGACCTGATGATGGAGGTCCACGCGCGGGCCTTCGGAACCGAGCGGCCGCATATCCGGGAGCAGATGCTGAGCCTGCTCCGCGACGAGCCGGACGGCATCGAAGCCGTCCTGGCGATGGCCGGCGACACCCCGGTGAGCGCGGCCCGGATGGAGATGCCGCCGGGTGCCCCGTTCGCGGGCCTGTGGGGCGGCGGTACGGACCCGCGGTGGCGCGGCCGCGGCATCTACCGGCTGCTGGTCGCCCACCGGGCCCGTGTGGCGGCAGCGCGCGGGATCCCGTACCTCCAGGTGGACGCCTCCTCCGACAGCCGCCCGATCCTGGAGCGGCTGGGCTTCGGCGTGCTGGGCGTGACGGTGCCGTACGTGTGGACGCGCGGGTGAGGCCCGTCCCGCCGGCCGGCCCGGCCTCGTCGCCGGGCCGCGGCGGCCGTCCCGCCGATCGGTCCGGACTCATCACGGGGCCACAGGGGAGTGCCGTCCGCCGGCCGGCCCGGCCCCGTCGCCGGGCTTCCGGGCCGCGGGTCCAGCGGGCATGATCACCCGCATGGAACGCATCGACCCGCCCCTCACCGGTCACGAGCGCGAGACCCTCCGCGCCTACCTCGACTACCACCGGGCCACCCTCGCCTGGAAGTGCGAGGGCCTCGACGACGAGCAGCTGCGCCGGACCTCCATGCCCCCGTCCACCCTGTCCCTGCTGGGGCTGGTCCGGCACATGGCCGAGGTCGAACGGCACTGGTTCCGCCGCGTCCTGAGCGGCGAGGAACTCCCCCACCTGTGGTCGGACACCCACGACTTCCAGGCCGCCTACGACGCTTCCGGATCCGGCCGCGCCGAGGCGTTCGCCGCCTGGGAGGCCGAAGTGGCGCACGCCCGCCGCATCGAGGCCGCCGCCGAGTCCCTGGACGTGACGGCGTACGTGCCGAGCTGGAAGGAGGAGGCCTCGCTGCGCCTGCTCATGCTCCACCTCATCCACGAGTACGCCCGCCACAACGGCCACGCCGACCTGCTCCGCGAGGCGATCGACGGCACCACCGGCGCCTGAGCCCGGCCTGCCCGGCCCGGCCCGGCCCGGCCTGCCCGACCCCGGGCCCGGCCCCGGCTCAGAGCCACTCGGGGACCCAGCGCTTTCCCGGCACCCCTATAGTTAGGCCAGCCTAACCTAATGCACCGTGGGGAAGAGTGTGAGCAGCGTGAGCAGTGTGAGCGGCGAGAGCGCCGGCACGGGCGAGGAGTACGAGGCGCACAGGGAGTACGAGGTCTACCGCGACCCCTGGGGCATCCCCCACCTCCGCGCCGCCAATGCCCTCGACCTCGCCTACGCCCAGGGCCGCGTCACCGCCTCCGACCGCGCCTGGCAGCTGGAGGTCGAACGCCACCGCGCCCAGGGCTCCAGCGCCGCCTTCCTCGGCGCGGACTCCGTGGCCTGGGACCGGTTCGCCCGCCAGTGCCGGATCGACGACACCGCTCGCCGCTGCCACGAGGCCCTCGACCCGGAGACCGCCGCCTGGGTCGGCGCGTACGTCGACGGCGTCAACGACGGCCTGACCGCCGGCGCCGCCCGCGACGAGCGCTTCGCCCGCACCGGCCTCACCCCCACCCCCTGGGAGCCGTGGGTCCCGCTCGCCGTCTGGACCGCCACCCACGTCCTGTTCGCCGGCTTCGCCACCAAGCTGTGGCGCGAGCGCGTGGCCCGCGCCCTGGGAGAGGACGCGGTCACCCTCTTCGCCACCGACGGCCCCGGCACCGCCGGCAGCAACGGCTGGCTGGTGCCCGGCGACCGCACCGCCACCGGCGCCGCGATCATCGCGGGCGACCCGCACCGGTTCATCGAGGACCCGGGCGTCTACCAGCAGATACGCATCTCATGCCCGGAGTACGACGTCCTCGGCCTGGCCGTCCCCGGTGTCCCGGGCCTCGCCCACTTCGGGCACACCGGAACCGCCGCCTGGGCCATCACCAACGCGATGGCCGACTACCAGGACCTGTACGTCGAGCAGCTGCGCGGGGAGGGGCCCGCCCTGGAGGCGCTGGGCCCGGACGGCGTGTGGGAGGCCGTCGCCCGCCACACCGAAACCCTCACCGTGGCCGGCTGCGAGGACGTCGAGGTCGAGGTCCTGGAGACCGCCCGCGGCCCGGTCGTGGTCCGCGAAGGCGGGGACACCCTCTCCCTGCGCTACCCGCCCCGGGTCCGCCGCGACCTCGGCTTCGCCGCGCTCCCCGCCCTGCTGCGCGCCCGTACCGTCGCCGACATCGACCGCGCCCTCGACGGCTGGGCCGAGCCCGTCAACGTCGTGCACGCCGCCGACTCCGCGGGCGGCCTGCTGCACCGCGTCGCGGGCGCCGTCCCGCTGCGCCACCCCGCCAACCGGCTGCGCCCCGTACCCGCGTGGGACCAGCGGTACGCCTGGCAGGACTGGGCCCCGACCCCCGCCGAGCCCGTGCAGGGCTTCGCCGTCATGGCGAACGCCCGCGGGATCGCCTCCCCGCTCGGCGTGGAGTTCGCGCCCCCGCACAGTGCAGACCGCATCCGCGAACTGCTCAGCGGCTCCACCAACTGGTCCCCGAAGGCCATGGCCCGCATCCACGCGGACACGCACCTGGCCTCCGCCGAAGCGCTGCTCGCCCTGCTGCCCGCACTCGACGGCCTGTCCCCCGCGGCGCAGGCCCTGCGCGCCCGGCTGCTGGCCTGGGACCGGCACATGGCGGCCGACAGCACCGACGCCACCGTCTTCTCGGCCCTGCGGACCGCGACCGTACGCCGCCTCGCCGCCGATCCCGTCTTCGCGGACCTGGCGGGCGCCCCCACCGGCCCGGAGGTGTTCCACCCCTGGCTGTACCTGGTCCCCCGGATCGGATACGCCCTCGAAGGCCTGCTCACCACCTCCCTCCTCCCGGACCTCGAGCGCGTCGCGCACGTGCGCGCCGCCCTGGAGGAGACGGCGGCGAGCGGCGCGCCCGACATCCCCTGGGCGGAGGTCCACCGCCTCGCCCCCTGGTCGGCGCTGCCGGACCCGCAGGCGCAGTGGCCCGGCCTCGGCGGCGACCACGACTGCGTGAACGCCACGTCCTCCGTCCCCGGCTTCACCGACCTCACCGCCCGCGCCTCGGCGGCCCGTTACGTCTGGGACCTCGCCCATCGCGAGGACAGCCTCTGGGCGGTCCCGCTCGGCGCGGACGGCGTCACCGGCTCACCCCACCACCGCGACCAGCTCCCGCTGTGGGCGCGGTGCGAACTCGTCCCCGTCGTCACCGGCTGGGCCCGGCTCACCAAGGAATCCGCATGACCGCCACCACCCCTGCCCCCACCCGGCAGCCCGTGTACACCCGGCTCGTCGGGGGCTTCGGCACGGTCACCCTCACGCCGGTGGACCCGGCCGCCGACTCCGCCCTCATCCACAGCTGGGTCACACAGGAACGCGCCCGCTTCTGGGGCATGGGCGGGGCCAGCCGCGAGCTGGTCCAGGAGATCTACGAGGACGTCGACCGCCGCACCACCCACCACGCGTTCATGGTCGCGCGGGAGGGCGAGCAGGTCGCGCTGTTCCAGACGTACGACTGCGCCGAGGACCGGGTCAGCGAGTGCTACGAGGTCCAGCCCGGGGACGTCGGCGTGCACCTGCTGATCGGCCCGAGCAAGGGCGCTGCCCAGCACGGCTTCACCGCGGGCCTGTTGAGCGCCTTCATCTCCTACCTGTTCTCCGACGGCGGTGCCCGGCGCCTGGTCGCCGAGCCGGACGCCCGCAACGCCAAGGCCATCGCCCTCCTGGAGCGCACCGGGTTCGTACTCGGCCCGGAGGTCGAACTTCCGGAGATCGACCTGCCCGAGGTCTACCTCCCGGCCAAGCCGGCCCGCCTGGCCTTCCTCAACGCACCGGCGCCGCTGCCAGAAACCCGGTGACCAGCGCCGCCCATTCGGCGGGGCGCTCGGCGAACGGAAGGTGGCCGGTGGGCAGTTCCGCGAGCCGCGCGCCCGGCAGCGCGTCCGCCAGTTCCCGCTGAAGGGCGAGCGGCACGAGCCGGTCCCCGGTCGTGGCGATGACGAGGGCCGGTACGTCGATGCGCGCCAGCTCGGCCCGCAGGTCGGTCCCCTTGATCAGCGCGGCCTGCTCCCCGCCCCCGGGCGGAACGGTCGCCGCGGTCCCCTGCACGAGGGCCTCCACCTGCTCGGGGCTCAGCTCCTCCAGCTGCCCCTCGCCGAGGAGGAGCGGCACGAGGAACCGCGCGAGCAGTCCGTTCTCCCCGCGCCGGCCGAGCTCGGACCACAGCTCGGAGACGAGGCCGAAGCCGTGACCGGCCCTCGCGAAGCTCGCGGTGAGCACGAGCGCGGTGATCCGCTCGGGGTATCGCGCGGCGACCCGTACGGCGACGTTCCCGCCGAGCGAGTACCCGAGGACCGCGAAGCGCTCCAGCCCCTCGGCGTCGGCGGCGGCCACCAACTGATCGGCCAGATCGTCCAGTTCCAGCGGCTCCGAGGAGCGCGGGGTGCCCCCGGTGCCGGGGTAGTCGACGCCGACGACGCTGTACTCGGCGGCGAGCGCGTCCAGGATCGTCCCGAAGTTCGAGTCGACGGACCCGCCGGCGCCGTGGGTGAGCAGAAGGCCGGGCCCGCCGCTCCCGGTGCGGGCGGTGCGGGCGTAAGTGGCGGTCATGGAGTTCCTCCTTCGATTTCACAGCGGTCGCTACAGAAAGAACCGTACATTATTAAACTAGCGATCACTACAGAAACCTGTCCGATCGTCACTCTAAAGGGATGACCATTCCCATTGACCTCGCGCGTCCGGCGGCTCGAAGCTGATCCCCACTCAAACCATTGGCGCTGGGGGGAAATTGACCAGCCAGAATCTGCACATCGGGCCGGACGCGGCGGCAGACCGTTACCGGTTGCTCCGGTCGATCGGTCGCGGCGGGGAGGCCGTGCTCTATCTCGCGGAGATCGAGCTCGCCGGCGGAGCCGAGCCGGTGGTCGTCAAGGTGCTCGACTCCAAGACGACCATCACGCCCGAGATCTTCGACCGGATCAGCCAGAAGTGGAACGAGCAGGCGGAGTTGCTGCGCTTCGTCCACCGGCCCGGTGTGGTGGGCGTACGGGAGCACTTCGAGGGACCGCCGATCCACCGGCCCGGCGAGTTCTCGACCCTGACCGGGCGGGCGCTCGTCCTCGTCATGAACCACGTCGACGGGCTCGACCTGCGGGACTGGCGGGCGGAGCGGACGCTCGCCACCGCAGCCGAACGGCGCGAGGTGATGCGCACGCTGGAGCAGCTGGCCGACGTACTGGACTGGCTGCACTCGGGAAAGGCCACGCCGTCCGGTCGCCAGGTGATCCACGGCGACCTCTCCCCCGGCAATGTGATGGTCGACGCGCACGGGCAGGCCACGCTGGTGGACTTCGGCCTCAGCAAACTGACCGCCGACCACCAGACGGCGGAGGTCTGGTTCACACCGGGCTACGCGGCGCCCGAGGTCTTCGACGGGAAGCGGACGCCGGGCACGGACCGGTACGCGTTCGGGGCCATCGCGTACTTCCTGCTGAGCGGGCAGTCGCCGCCCGCCACCCCGGAGCAGCTGTCCCAGGCGCTGACGGCGGTGCCGCAGATCGCCGTGCTGGACGCCGAGCAGCGGGCGCGGATCGCCTCGATCTACTCGGCGGATCCCGGGAACCGGCCGGTGAGTCTGGCCGGCTGGATGAAGGACGTCCGTCACGCGGTGGTGTCCACGACCACCTCCACCTCGCAGCGCGTGGTGGAGGACGCCTCTCCGGCCCCTGCGGCCCCGGTCCCGATCCCGGCGAAGCCGGTGGCCCCGCCCCCGCCGGCGACCCCGCCGTCGCCGGCGGCTCCCACGCCGGCCTACGGCCCTCCGCCACAGCCGGAACCGGACACGGAGCTACAGCAACAGCTCCAGCCCCAGCCCGCAGCGCACCCCGTACCGGAGCCCGTGCCCGCCGCGTACGCGCCGACGCGACGTACCCCTTGCAGGCGACCCCGCCTCCCGAGCCCCGGAAGAAGCGCCGGACCGGGCTGGTGCTGGGCAGTGTCGCCGCCGTCGTGGTCATCGCCGCACTCGCGGTGGCCGGCGTACGGTTCCTGCAGGACAAGGACGACAAGGGAACGGACCGGACCGCGAGCGACAAGCCCTCTGCTTCCGCCTCCGACAGCCCCGAGCCGGAATCCCCGAGCCCGACGCCCACGCCCTCGGACAGCGAGAGCGCGGACACCACGGCTGAGCCCACGGCCAGCGGCTCCAGGCCCGCGGGCATCGCGCCGGACATCAAGGCCGCCGACCTGACCGTGATGACGCCCGTGTCGGGGCTGGGCAACTTCAAGATCGGCTCGGCGAAGATCAACACCAAGCAGTACGGGGCCGCCTTCATCGCGCAGCCCGACTGCAACGACGAGGCGATCACCGAGTTCGACCTCAACCGCGAGTGGAAGCACCTGGAGTTCACCGCCGGGATCGACGACGGCTCCACGCACGAGAAGGGGCGGGTCAGCGTTTCGGTGGACGGCAAGCCCGCGGCCTTCTCCGAACTCGTCGAACTCGGCAAGCCGGCCACCCAGTCGGTGGACGTGACCGGCGCCCTGCGGCTGCGCGTCAAGGTGGACATGGGCTGCGACAACGGCACGGTGGTCATCGCCGCCCCGCAGCTCACCCGCTGACGGGAACGCACGGCGGCCCCGCACCGGAAGTCCGGTGCGGGGCCGCCGACGTACGCGTTACTCGGAGACGCCCAGCTTCTCCAGGATGAGCTCCTTGACGCGCGCCGCGTCGGCCTGGCCACGGGTGGTCTTCATGACCGCGCCGACCAGGGCGCCGACGGCCGCGACCTTGCCGCCGCGGATCTTGTCCGCGATGGCCGCGTTGCCCGCGATGGCCTCGTCCACGGCCGCGCCGAGCGCGCCCTCGTCCGAGACGACCTTCAGGCCGCGCTTCTCGACGACCTCGTCCGGGGTGCCCTCGCCGGCGAGGACGCCTTCGAACACCTTGCGGGCGAGCTTGTCATTGAGCGAACCGTCGGCGACCAGCGCCGCGACCCGGGCCACCTGCGCCGGGGTGACGGGCAGCTCGTCGACCACGACGCCCTGCTCGTTGGCGTTGCGCGCCAGCTCACCCATCCACCACTTGCGCGCGGCGGCCGAGTCGGCACCCGCCTCGATCGTGGCGACGATGGAGTCCACCGCGCCCGCGTTGAGGATCGACTGCATGTCGTGCTCGGTGACGCCCCACTCCTCTCGGAGCCGGTTGCGGCGCACGCGCGGCATCTCGGGGAGGCCGGCGCGCAGCTCCTCGACCCAGTCGCGGGCCGGGGCCACGGGGACCAGGTCGGGCTCGGGGAAGTAGCGGTAGTCCTCGGCGTTGTCCTTGATGCGGCCGGCCGTGGTGGAGCCGTCCTCCTCGTGGAAGTGCCGGGTCTCCTGCACGATCGTCCCGCCGGACGAGAGAACCGCCGCGTGGCGCTGGATCTCGAAGCGGGCCGCGCGCTCGACGGAGCGCAGCGAGTTGACGTTCTTGGTCTCCGACCGGGTGCCGAAGGGCGCCTCGGGGCCGGGGCGCAGCGACAGGTTCACGTCGCAGCGCATCTGGCCCTTGTCCATGCGGGCCTCGGAGACGTCGAGCGCCTTGATGACCTCGCGCAGCTCGGCGACGTACGCCTTGGCGACCTCGGGGGCGCGCTCGCCCGCACCCTCGATCGGCTTGGTGACGATCTCGATGAGCGGGATGCCGGCGCGGTTGTAGTCCAGCAGGGAGTGGGACGCGCCGTGGATACGGCCGGTGGCGCCGCCGACGTGCAGCGACTTGCCGGTGTCCTCCTCCATGTGGGCGCGCTCGATCTCCACGCGGAAGATCTCGCCGTCCTCCAGCTGGACGTCCAGGTAGCCGTTGTAGGCGATGGGCTCGTCGTACTGGGAGGTCTGGAAGTTCTTCGGCATGTCCGGATAGAAGTAGTTCTTCCGGGCGAAGCGGCACCACTCGGCGATCTCGCAGTTCAACGCGAGACCGATCTTGATGGCGGACTCGACGCCGATCGCGTTGACGACCGGCAGGGAGCCGGGCAGACCGAGGCAGGTGGGGCAGGTCTGCGAGTTGGGCTCGGCACCCAGCTCGGTGGAACAGCCGCAGAACATCTTGGTCTTGGTGCCGAGCTCGACATGGACCTCAAGGCCCATGACGGGGTCGTACGAGGCGAGAGCGTCCTCGTACGACAGCAGTTCGGTGAAGGTGGTCACGGTGAAACTTTCCCTCTCAGCCCAGCAGGACGTCGTCGTCGCCCAGGCGCTTCAGCTCGCGGTACAGGATCGCGAGACCGGTGACGATGGCGGCGGCGGACACGACGGCATCGACCAGCTTCAGCGTGTCGTTCTCGCTGCGGGCCTTCTTGGCCTGCTTGATCACGCTGAGGGCGCCGAAGGCGGTGGTGCCGATCGACAGGTAGGTGCCGGTCTTGGACTTCTTGAAGCCCTTGGCCTTGGACAGTGCACTGGTGCTCACAGCGACGGTGCCTCCTCAAGCAGCGGGTGACCCCAGCGCGCGACGAAGGCGGCCTCGACGGCCGCGCCGACCTTGTACAGCCGGTCGTCCTTCATCGCCGGGGCGATGATCTGCAGCCCGACCGGCAGGCCGTCCTCCGGCGCCAGGCCGCAGGGCAGCGACATGGCGGAGTTGCCGGCCAGGTTGGTCGGGATGGTGCACAGGTCCGCGAGGTACATCGCCAGCGGGTCGTCGGTGCGCTCACCGATCGCGAAGGCGGTGGTCGGGGTCGTCGGGGAGACGATCACGTCGACCTGCTCGAAGGACTTCTCGAAGTCCTGCGTGATGAGCGTGCGGACCTTCTGGGCGGAGCCGTAGTACGCGTCGTAGTAGCCGGAGCTGAGCGCGTACGTGCCGAGGATGATGCGGCGCTTGACCTCGTCGCCGAAGCCGGCTTCGCGGGTCAGGGCGGTGACGTCCTCGGCGGACTTGGTGCCGTCGTCGCCGACGCGCAGGCCGTAGCGCATGGCGTCGAAGCGGGCCAGGTTCGAGGAACACTCGGACGGCGCGATCAGGTAGTACGCGGCCATCGCGAGGTCGAAGGAGGGGCAGTCCAGCTCGACGATCTCGGCGCCGAGCTCCTTGAGGAGCTCCACCGACTCGTTGAAGCGCTGGACGACGCCGGCCTGGTAGCCCTCGCCGGCGAACTGCTTGACCACGCCGACGCGCATGCCGGCGACGGAGCCGTTGCGGGCGGCCTCGACGACCGGCGGGACCGGGGCGTCGATGGAGGTGGAGTCGAGCGGGTCGTGCCCGGCGATGACCTCGTGGAGGAGCGCCGCGTCCAGGACCGTACGGGCGCAGGGACCGCCCTGGTCGAGGGAGGAGGAGAAGGCCACCATGCCGTAGCGGGATACACCGCCGTACGTGGGCTTCACGCCGACCGTGCCGGTGACGGCGGCGGGCTGGCGGATGGAGCCGCCGGTGTCCGTGCCGATGGCGAGCGGGGCCTGGAAGGCGGCCAGCGCGGCCGCGGAGCCGCCGCCGGAGCCGCCGGGGATCCGGGTGAGGTCCCACGGGTTGCCGGTGGGGCCGTACGCGCTGTTCTCGGTGGAGGACCCCATGGCGAACTCGTCCATGTTGGTCTTGCCGAGGATGACGACGTCGGCTTCCTTGAGCTTGCGCGTCAGGGTCGCGTCGTACGGCGGGATCCAGCCTTCGAGGATCTTCGAACCGACGGTGGTCGGCACCCCGACGGTGGTGAAGATGTCCTTGAGGGCGAGGGGCACGCCGGCCAGCGGGCCGAGCTTCTCGCCGGCCGCGCGCTTGGCGTCGACGGCGCGGGCCTGGGCGAGCGCGCCGTCGCGGTCGACGTGCAGGAAGGCGTGGACCTTCTCGTCGGTCGCGTCGATGCGGGCCAGGTGGGCCTCGGTGACCTCGACGGCCGTGAGCTCGCCGGAGGCGATCTTCTCGGCGGTCCGGGCGGCCGTGAGCTTGATGATGTCGGTCATGGTTGTTAGTCCTCCCCCAGGATCTGCGGCACCTTGAATCGCTGCTGCTCCTGGGCGGGAGCGCCGGAGAGCGCCTGCTCGGGGGTGAGCGAGGGACGGACCTCGTCCGCACGCATGACGTTCGTCAGGGGCAGCGGGTGGGAGGTCGGCGGGACGTCTTGGTCGGCGACCTCGGATACGCGGGCGACCGCGCCGATGATGTCGCCGAGCTGTCCGGCGAAGTGATCCAGCTCGTTGCTGGACAGCTCAAGGCGCGCCAGCCGAGCGAGGTGGACGACCTCCTCGCGCGTAATGCCAGGCATGCAGCGATCCTCTGGGGGTGGGTGGATGTTTCGTTTCGGACCCAATCCTATGGGGCCCGGCGCCCGGCCTGCGAAACGGTTTGCGCTGATGCCTGTACGTGGCCGGGCGCGAGTCCGCTGCGCGAGGCTTCCCGGGCGCCGCCCGGACCCGCGCCTCAGTCGCCGGCGCGGCTCGAAGACCGGGGCTCCGCCCCGAACCCCGCGCCTCGAACGCCGGCGGGGCTGAAATTGCCTTGCGGGCAATCCAGCCCCGGCAGGCGCAGGGTTGCTCTGCGCGCACTTCTGGGCCGGCGCCGGCCACATCCGGCCCCGCCGGCGTTTGAGGCGCGGGGCCTGGGGCGGAGCCCCAGCAGCGGCGCGGCGCCCGCAAGCCCGACCGCACCCCGGCGGAGTCAGACGGCGTCGGCTTCGGCGGCGGCCAGTTCCGCCGAAATGTCGGCGGGGCGGCGCCAGCCGCGCTCGCCGCGGGCCAGCAGCCAGGCCGTGGCCTCCTGCGGCGGCATGGCGGCGGCGACCAGCCAGCCCTGCACCGCGTCGCAGCCCAGGTCCCGCAGCCGCTCCCAGGTCTCGTCGTCCTCGACGCCCTCCGCCACGACCAGCAGGCCGAGCGAGTGCGCGAGGTCCACCGTGCACCGCACGATCTCCGCGTCCTGCGCGTCGACCGCGAGCCGGCCCACGAACGAGCGGTCGATCTTCAGCTCGCTGACCGGCAGCCGGCGCAGGTGGACCAGGGAGGAGTACCCCGTACCGAAGTCGTCCAGGGACATCTTCACGCCGTGACCGGTGAGCCCGGCCATGGTGTCCGCGGCCCGCTGGGGGTCCTCCAGGAGCACGTGTTCCGTTATCTCCAGCTGGAGGCCGCTCGCCGGGACCCCGTGCCGGGCCAGCCTCGCGGCCACTGCACCCGCGAAGCCCGGGGTGTGGACGTCGCGCGGCGAGACGTTGACGGCCACCGGGACCTTCAGGCCCTGGGCCCGCCACCGCGCCACCTGGGCGAGGGCCGTCTCCAGCACGTACTCCGTGAGGTGCGGCATCAGGCCGGAGGTCTCGGCGATCGCGATGAACTCGTCCGGGGACACCCGTCCGCGTTCCGGATGCACCCAGCGCACCAGGGCTTCGAGCCCGGCGACCTGGCCGTCGAAGCGGACCTTCGGCTGGTAGTGGAGTTCCACTTCACCTGCGTCGAGGGCCCGGCGGAGATCGCCGAGGAGGCCCAGCCGGTCGGGTGTGTTGCTGTCCCGCTTGGACTCGTACACCTCCACGCCGGTGCGGTCGCGCTTCGCCTGGTACATCGCCACGTCCGCGCGCCGCAGCAGCCCCTCCGCGTCCAGCGCGTGGTCCGGGAAGACGGCGAGGCCGGCGCTGGCCTCCAGGACGAGGGTGAGGCCGTCCAGGTCCAGCGGGGAGCTGAGTTCCGCGACCAGGTGGCGGGCGATCCGCTGGGCGCTGGTGGTGGAGTCGGCGACGGGGAGCAGGACGGCGAACTCGTCGCCGCCGAGCCGGGCCGCCTCGGCGTCCTCGGGCAGGGCCTGGCGCAGCCGGTCGGCGATCTGGAGGAGCAGCCGGTCGCCCGCCAGGTGGCCGAGGGTGTCGTTGACCGCCCGGAAGCGGTCCAGGTCGATCAGCACAAGAGCTGCCCGGGTGCCCAAACGTTCAGCCTCGTCCAGGGCGCTCCAGGCCCGTTCCAGCAGCCACTGCCGGTTCGGCAGTCCGGTCAGCGGATCGCGCAGCTGCTCCTCCGCGCGCGCCCGGGCGATCCAGAGGGTGGAGTCCAGCGCGATCAGCGGTACGGCGAACAGCGGCAGCAGCACCGGCTGCGTGACCGCGACGACGCAGATCAGCGGGGCGATGCCGAGCAGGGCGACGGCCACTAACGCCTGCCGGAGCAGGGCCGTACGGGCGACCGTGGGCAGGCCGCCGCCGCGCGGCACCAGCGCGATCCACAGCAGGACCCGGGTGGCCAGCAGGTAGGCGACGGCGACGAGGACCACCTCGGGCACCGCGTCCAGGCCCCAGGTGGTGGGGTTCCAGGGGGTCTCGACGGAGGGAGCCTCGCCGAAGGCGGCGAGTACGAGGGCCCCCGCGCCGATGCCCAGGATGTCCACGGAGCCGTGCAGCAGGCCCTGCCGCCAGCGGTGCCGGCGTGCGGCCCCGACCAGCGAGACCACCGCCAGCGAGACGAGGCCGGCGGCCACCCACCCGTAGAGGATGAGCACGCCGAGCGTGAGCGCGGCGCCCGATCCGGTGCCGCCCCACCAGCGGTCGCGGCCGAGCGCGACGAGGTGGCCGACGATGATGCCGGTGAGCAGGGCGAGGGCCCAGCCCACCGAGCCACCGGGGAACAGGGCGTGACGGTCGGTCAGGGCGGACGCGATCCCGGCGGCGAGCACCACGACGGACAGGCCCACGACGGCCAAGGACAGCACGCCGCGCCGCCCAGCTCCGGGCCCGCCGGTCGCGAGCGGCCGGGTCTCCGGTGTCCTGGACCCCAGGACACCCATCCGCCCCGCCCGCATGGACGGGATCTCCCCGCCGAATTCATGTGACGGGTCGGCGCTTTCGGTGGGTTTCATGCCCGTCCCTCTCACAGCCGGCGATGCCGATGTCACGCAATGGCCCCGATGTCATGCCATCACGGCTGGAATCGCATCCTGCAGCCGTGCACGAGGGGCGCACCCCTCAACAGTAGGACGCGAGAGGGGCCCAGGGGCAGCGGTCGGCGGTGGTTGCCCGAATGCGACCCGGCCATCCTCATCAGTACGGTATCCGCCGAACGGGTGAGTTTGAACCAGGGCCCCCTGTCAACCATCCGATGATCCGACAGGTCACCGCCCTGCCACCAGCCTTGTACCGGCCGTTTACCACCGTTCCCCGCGCCGGGCGTGCGCCCGCCCGTACGGCCGCACGCCACGCATCCGTTGGCCTTCGCTACTCCCGTCGGGCCTGTCGCCCGGTTGCCTGTAGTGGTCTTACTCCGTTCCGCCGCCGCCGTCCACCGGAAGCGCCGCCTCCCGTGCCGCGTCCGGGCCCTGCTCCAGCAGTACCTCGAAACCGGCGTCGTCGAGGATGGAGAGCTTCAACTGCACGGCCTTGTCGTACTTCGAGCCGGGGTTGTCGCCGACCACGACGAAGGAGGTCTTCTTCGAGACGGAACCGGTTACCTTGGCTCCGCGGCTCTGCAGGGCCTCCTTCGCGCCGTCCCTGGTGTGGCTCTGCAAAGTGCCGGTGACGACGACGGTCAGCCCCTCCAGCGGACGCGGCCCCGCCTCCTCGGCGGACCCTTCCTCCTCCATCCGGACCCCGGCCGCCCGCCACTTGCGCAAGATCTCCTGGTGCCACGGCTCCTTGAACCACTCCTTGAGGGAGGCCGCGATGATCGCGCCGACCCCGTCGGTGGCCGTCAGCTCCTCCTCGGTGGCCTTCTCGATGGCCTCGATCGACCGGAACTCGCGTGCGAGGGCTTCCGCGGCGACCGGACCGACATGACGGATCGACAGGCCGTTGATGATGCGGGCCAGCGGGCGGGACTTGGCGGCGGCGATGTTCTCCAGCATCGCCAGGGCGTTCTTCTTCGGCTCGCCCTTCTGGTTGGCGAAGACCGTGACGATCTTCTCCTCACCCGTCTTCGGGTCCCGCTTGGGCAGTCCGCTGTCCTGGTCCAGGACGTACGCCTTGATGGGCAGCAGCTGCTCGATGGTGAGGTCGAAGAGATCGCCCTCGTCCAGCAGCGGCGGCTGGGCCGGCTCCAGCGGACCGGTCAGGGCGGCCGCCGCCACCATGCCGAAGTTCTCGATGTCCAGACTCTGCCGCCCGGCCAGGTAGAAGAGCCGCTCCCGCAGCTGGGCGGGACAGGTCTGCCCGTTGGGGCACCGGACGTCGATGTCCCCCTCCTTCATCGGCCGCAGCGCCGTCCCGCACTCGGGGCACTCGGCGGGCATCACGAACTCCCGCTCGCTGCCGTCCCGCAGGTCCACCACCGGCCCGAGGATCTCGGGGATGACGTCGCCCGCCTTGCGCAGTACGACGGTGTCCCCGATGAGCACGCCCTTGGCCTTGACGACCTCCTGGTTGTGCAGCGTCGCGAACTCGACCTCCGAGCCCGCCACCGTCACCGGCTCCACCTGCGCGTACGGGGTCACGCGCCCGGTCCGACCGACACCGACCTTGATGTCGATCAGCTTGGTGTTGACCTCTTCGGGGGCGTACTTCCAGGCGATGGCCCAGCGCGGCGCGCGGGCGGTGGAACCGAGGCGGCCCTGGAGCGCGATCTCGTCGAGCTTGACGACCACGCCGTCGATCTCGTGCTCCACGGAATGCCGGTTCTCGCCGAAGTACGCGATGAACTCCCGGACCTCGTCTAGCGTCGTGACGACCTTGTTGTGCCGGGCCGTGGGCAGGCCCCACTCGTGCAGCAGCTCGTACGCCTGGGACTGGTGCCCGATCTCGAAGCCCTCGCGGGCGCCGATGCCGTGCACGACCATGTGCAGCGGACGGCTCGCAGTGACCTTCGGGTCCTTCTGGCGCAGCGAACCGGCCGCCGCGTTGCGCGGGTTGGCGAAGGGCTTGCCCTCGGTCTCGACGAGCCGCGCGTTGAGCTCCTCGAACTTCTCCATCGGGAAGAAGACCTCCCCGCGGATCTCGACGAGCGCCGGGATGCGGTCGCCCTTCAGCCGGTCCGGGATCTCGGCGATGGTGCGGACGTTGGGCGTGATGTCCTCACCCGTGCGGCCGTCGCCGCGGGTGGCCGCGCGGGTCAGCCGGCCGTTCTCGTAGGTGAGGTTGACGGCGAGGCCGTCCACCTTCAGCTCGCACAGGTAGTGGTAGTCCGAGGTGTTCACGTCCCGGGCGACCCGCTCGGCCCAGGCGGCCAGCTCCTCGTCGTCGAAGGCGTTGTCGAGCGAGAGCATCCGCTCCCGGTGCTCGACGGAGGCGAAGTCCGTCTCGTACGCCCCGGCCACCTTCTGCGTCGGCGAGTCGGGGGTGCGCAGCTCCGGGTACTGCTCCTCCAGCGCCTCCAGTGAACGCAGCAGCTGGTCGAACTCGGCGTCGCTGACGACCGGCTGGTCGTTCACGTAGTACCGGAAGCGGTGCTCCTCGACCTGCTCGGCCAGCAGCGCGTGCTGCTCACGCACCGCCGCCGGTGCTGCCGTGTCCTGCTGTTCGGCTGCCATGCCGTGTCCTCCCGTGCCCCGTCTCGACCGTCACTCAGGGTTGTCGGCGAGCGACCTCGCCGCCCTGACGCAATGCGCCTGCACCGCGCGCGCGTAGGCGGGCGAAGCGCCCGCCAGACCGCACGACGGGGTGACCACGACGGACTCCGCCAGAGTCCCCGGGGCCAGCCCCAGCCTGCGCCAAAGCTTCCTGACACCCATGACGCTACCGGCAGGGTCTGACAACGGGACGTCGGTGCCCGGCACCACTCCGGCGAAGAGTTTCGTACCGCCTTCGACGGCCTCTCCGATGGCGTCGTCCTCGCGCTCGGTGAGCAAGGAGAAATCGAACGACACGCCTGCGGCGCCGGCTCGCCGCAGCAGCCCGAAGGGGACCTCGGGCGCGCAGGAGTGGACGATGACCTCCCCGTCGTGGACGGCGAACAGGTCCCGCAGGGTGCCCTCGACGACCTGCCGGTCCACGGCGCGGTAGGTGCGGTAGCCGCTCGCGGACCGCACCCGGCCGAGGAGCACCGAAGTGAGCGACGGCTCGTCGAACTGGAGCACGATCTCGGCGCCGGGGATGCGCTTGCGTACGTCGGCCAGGTGCCCGCGCAGGCCCTCCGCCAGCGATCCGGCCAGGTCCCGGCAGGCGCCGGCGTCCTGGAGCACCGCCTCGCCGCCGTGCAGCTCCAGCGCTGCGGCCAGCGTCCACGGACCGACGGCCTGGACCTTGAGCCTGCCGGTGTACCCCTGGGTGAACTCCTCCAGGGCGTCCAGGTCCTCGCCGAGCCAGGACCGGGCCCTGCGCGTGTCGCGCCCGGGGCGGTCGCTGATCCGCCAGCCGCTGGGTTCCACGTGCGCGTACATCTCGACCAGCAGCCCGAGGGAGCGGCCGATCATGTCGGCGCCGGGCCCCCGCGCGGGCAGTTCGGCGAGGTACGGGAACTCCTCGAAGGACCCGGTGACGGTCTTGGCGGCCTCGCGGGCGTCGCCGCCGGGCAGCGAACCGACGCCGGTCGCGCTCGCGCTCATCGGCCGGGCCTCACGCTCAGGTCGTTCACCTCGGCGTCGCGCGGCAGGTCGATCGCCATGACGATGGTCGTCGCCACGGACTCGGGGTCGATCCACTTCGCGGGGTCGTACTCCTTGCCCTCCTGGGAGTGCACCTTGGCCTGCATGGGGCTGGCGGTGCGCCCCGGGTACACGGAGGTGACACGGATGCCGTTCGCCTTCTCCTCCTCGCGCAGCGAGTCGGCGAGGGCCTTGAGCCCGTGCTTGGAGGCGGCGTACGCGCCCCACTCGGCGTGGGCGTGCAGACCGGCGCCGGAGTTCACGAAGACGATGGTGGCGTGCGAGGCCCGCAGCGTGGGCAGCAGGAGGCGGGTGACCTCGGCGGGGGCGATCAGGTTCACGTTGAGCTGCTGGTGCCAGGTCTTGGGCCGCAGCTCCCCCACCGGTCCGAGGTCCACGATCCCGGCGATGTGCAGGAGCGAGTCGATCCGCTCGGGGATGGCCTGCTTGGAGAAGGCCCACGAGAGCCGGTCGGGATCGGCGAGGTCGCCGACGAGGACCCCCGCTCCTGGGTACCGCTCGATGAGCTGCTTGCCGCGGGCGGCGTCGCGTGCGAAGAGGACGAGGTCGTCGCCGCGGGCGTGCAGGCGGGCCGCGACAGCGGCCCCGATGCCGGATCCGGCGCCGGTGATCAGGTGAGTAGCCATACCGCCCATGCTCGCACCCCGTCAGGCCCCGGCGGCCGCGCGGTACGCCTCCTCGATCGCGGCGCGCGCGGCGGCGGCCCGGTCCGCCGTGACCGCGGGCGCGAAGCCGTGGCCGAGCAGGATGTGCGGGTGCGCGGCGGCGAGCGCCGCCCGCACGTCACGGCGCGGCCCGGCCCACCGCTCGAGCGCCTCGTCCCGTACCTCGGCCAGCACGACGGCGTGGTCCGGTACGGGCGGCGTGAAGCGGCCGCCCGAGGCGCGGACGTGCTCGTTCCAGCGGTCCTCCCAGAACTCCACGGTCCAGCCGGGCCAGCGCGCGGCGACCTCACGGGCGTGCGCCCGGGCCGTGGTCAGCCACCATCCGAGCTGGCGCCGCTCCGGGTCCACGTGGATCCCCGCACCGGCCGGCAGGCGGTGGCTCCCGTGGTGCGGTGCGCCGCGGAGCCGGTCGAGGAGGGCGGGCCCCTCCTCGACCGGATGGTCCTCGATGTCGGCGAGCACGTGACAGCGGTCGGGCCCGACGGTGACCACGGCCACCATCGGGTCGGGGTCGTCGAGCTCCTCGTCCCCCGGTTCCAGCGCCGGGCCCGGGTACACGGCGCCGCGGGCCTCCTCCGGGTCCAGGCCGAGGTGGGCGCGCAGGCCGCTCTGGCCGTCGTAGAGCCAGCGCACCTGCCAGCCGGCCCAGGCGCATCGCAGCAGCTCCAGGTGGGCGGACCTGGTCCGCGTCGAGGCGGTGCGCCCTTCCCACGCGAAGATCAGCAGGAGCCTGCGTACCGGGTCGACGAGGACGCCCGCCTCGACCATGTCGTCGGGGTACCAGCCGTCCTCCGGGGCATGATCGCGCAGGAACGGGATCACCGCCTCCGGCCCGGCCAGGACGTCGAGGTCCAGGCCCACCGCGCCGTAGGAGGAGCGGTGGCGCGTATGGCCCTCGGGGCCGGCGAGCACGAACACGGCCCGGTTGCCCACGTCACAGGCCCGCGGCTTCGCGCAGCGCGGCGGCGGTCTTCGACGCGTCGTAGTCGGCCGGGACGCCCTCGACCAGGATGACCTCGCCCTGGATGTGGTCGGTGCGCAGCGGGAGGAGCTCCTGATAGGCGGGCGAGTCGTACCAGGCGCGGGCACTGTCGATGTCCGGGAAGCCGATGACGACGACCGTGCCGGGCCAGGGGCCCTCCTTGACCTCGACCTCCTTGCCGTGGACCAGGAAACGGCCGCCGAAGGGGTCCATGGTGGACTGGATCTCCTCGATGTAGCGGAGGATGTCCTCGTTCATCGTGTCGGGGCGGATGTGGCCGATGGCGTAAGCGGTCATGACGGGCTCCCCCTCCAACCGGCCCACCGGTTGGGGCCGTTGACCAGATCCTGTCAGGCCACGGCCCCGGGGGCGATTACTCCGGAGGTCATGCCGGGACGGAACTCTGCGGCTGGAAGGTGCGGCGGTAGGCGATCGGCGAGACTCCGAGGGTGGTGCGCATGTGCTGGCGCAGGGAGTTGGCGGAGCCGAAGCCGGAGCGGTGGGCCACCAGGTCGACCGGCAGGTCGCTGGACTCCAGCAAGTGGCGGGCGATCTCCAGCCGTTGGGCGGTGAGCCACTGGACCGGGGTCATGCCGACCTCGTCCCGGAAGCGCCGGGTGAAGGTGCGCAGGCTCATCCGGGCGTGCTCGGCGAGCTCGGTCAGGGTGATCGGCTCGGCGAGGCGCTCCAGGGCCCAGGCGCGGGTGGCGGTGGTGGTGGCGACGGAGGGTTCGGGGACCGGGCGGTCGATGAACTGGGCCTGCCCGCCGTCGCGCCACGGCGGTACGACGCACATGCGGGCGGCCCGGTTGGTGGCGGCGGCGCCGTGGTCGCGCCGGATCAGGTGCAGGCACAGGTCGACGCCCGCGGAGACGCCGGCGGAGGTCAGGACGTCGCCGTCGTCGACGAAGAGGACCTCCTCGTCGACGCGGACGCGGGGGTAGGCCCGGCGGAACTCGGGCGCGAGGTTCCAGTGGGTGGTCGCGGGACGGCCGTCGAGGAGCCCGGCGGCGGCGAGCACGTAGGAGCCGGAGCAGATCGAGACCAGGCGGACCCCGGGGCGGATCCGGGCGATGGCGTCGGCGATCGCGGGCGGCAGCGGGCCGCCCAGGGCCAGCTCCGGCATGGAGTGGGTGGGCGGGATGATCACGGTGTCGGCGGCGGCCAGGGCCTCGGCCCCGGCGGCGGGCTGGAGGGTGAAGCCGCAGTCGCTGAGCACGGGCTGGCCGTCGGCGGTGCAGACGACGACCTCGTACAGGGGCTCACCGGTGTCGTCCACGGCCTGGCCGAAGACCCGGGAGGGGATCCCGAGCTCGAAGGGCGGGAATCCGGGGAGGGCGAGCACCACGACCAGGTGCCTGCCGTCCGGGCCGTTCCCGGTCCGTACCGTGCGTGCGCCGCGCGCCGTGCGTTCCTCACTCATGGCCAAATCCTGTCACATAGTGGCCGGACGGCCAACACCGCCTGGCGTCGCCGTGCCCGAATCTGGGACACGTCGCCGGGAAACAGCCCGGTATCGGACGCAATCGAACGGAATGAGGCGGACAGAGATGCGCGCGGTGATCGTGAACGGTTGGGGCGGCCCCGAGACCATGGTCGAGCGGGAGATCGAGCGGCCGGAGCCCGGCCTGGGCGAGATCCTCGTCCGGGTCCACGCCGCCGGTGTGAACCCGGTCGACTGGAAGACCCGCGCCAGCGGCGCACTGATCGCCTGGGGCGAGACGCCGATCGTCGGCTGGGACGTCTCCGGCACCGTCGAGGCGGTCGGCCCCGGCGTGACGCTGTACGCCCCGGGCGACGAGGTGTACGGGATGCCGAACTTCCCGAAGCAGGCGGGCGGCTACGCCGAGTACGTGGCGGCCCCGGCCCGGCACTTCGCCCGCAAGCCCGCCTCCCTGGACCACGTGCAGGCGGCCGCGCTGCCGCTGGCGGCGCTGACCGCCTGGCAGGCGCTGGTGGACACGGCCGGCGTCACCGCCGGCCAGCGGGTACTGGTGCACGCGGCGGCGGGCGGCGTCGGCCACCTCGCGGTGCAGATCGCCAAGGCCCGCGGCGCGTACGTGATCGGGACGGCCAGCGAGGCCAAGCACGGCCTGCTGCGCGAGCTGGGCGCCGACGAGGTGATCGACTACCGGGCGGTGGACTTCGCCGAGGCGGTCGCCGACGTGGACGTCGTCCTGGACGCACTCGGCGGGGAGACCGCCGAGCGCTCCCTGAAGGTCCTCAAGTCCGGCGGCCACCTGATCTCGCTGCCGGGGCCGGACTCCGTCCCCGCAGGTGCCGAGGGCGTGCACGCGGCCTGGGTGCTGGTCGACCCGGACCTCAAGGGCCTGCAGGAGATCGCGGCCCTGGCCGACCAGGGGCTGCTGAAACCCCTGGTGGACACCGTGCTGCCGCTGGCGGACGCCGCTAAGGCCCACGAGATCGGCGAACGGGGCCGCACCACCGGCAAGATCGTCCTGACGGTGGCCCAGCGGTAGCCGCCGGGCAGGTGCTGTGCCGGGCAGGTCGTGTGCCGGGCCGATCGGACCTGCGCAGACCGCCCGGGCAGGGCCTACGCCTGGGCGGAGGCGGCGGCGGTGGCGCGGGTGGTCGTGGCGATGGTGGCGGAGCCGACCACGCGCGTGCCGTCGTAGAGCACGATCGCCTGGCCGGGGGCCACGCCGCGGACCGGTTCGGTGAAGGAGACGCGCAGCTCGCCGTCCACGAGCTCGGCGAAGACCTCGGTCTCGCCGCCGTGGGCGCGCAGCTGGGCGGTGTACGTGCCCGGGGCGGCGGCCGTGGAGCCGCACCAGCGGGGGCGGATCGCGGTCAGGGCGGTGACGTCGAGGGCCTCGACGGGGCCGACGGTCACGGTGTTGTTCACCGGGGAGATGTCGAGGACGTAGCGCGGCTTGCCGTCGGCGGCCGGGTGGCCGATGCGCAGGCCCTTGCGCTGGCCGATGGTGAAGCCGAAGGCGCCCTCGTGGGTGCCGACCTTCTCGCCCGTCTCGTCGACGATGTCGCCCTCGGCCTTGCCGAGGCGGTTCGCGAGGAAGCCCTGGGTGTCACCGTCGGCGATGAAGCAGATGTCGTGGCTGTCGGGCTTCTTGGCCACGGCGAGGCCCCGCTCCTGCGCCTCGGCGCGGATCTCTTCCTTGGTGGTGAGGGTGTCGCCCAGCGGGAAGAGGGCGTGGGCGAGCTGCTTCTCGTCGAGGACGCCGAGGACGTACGACTGGTCCTTGGCCATGTCGGAGGCGCGGTGCAGTTCCCGGGAGCCGTCCTCGTTCAGCACGACGGTGGCGTAGTGGCCGGTGCAGACGGCGTCGAAGCCGAGGGCCAGGGCCTTGTCGAGGAGCGCGGCGAACTTGATCTTCTCGTTGCAGCGCAGGCAGGGGTTGGGGGTGCGGCCGGCCTCGTACTCGGAGATGAAGTCCTCGACCACGTCCTCGCGGAAGCGCTCGGCGAGGTCCCAGACGTAGAAGGGGATGCCGATGACGTCCGCGGCACGGCGGGCGTCGCGGGAGTCCTCGATGGTGCAGCAGCCGCGCGCGCCGGTCCGGAAGGACTGCGGGTTCGCGGAGAGCGCGAGGTGGACGCCGGTCACGTCGTGCCCGGCTTCTACCGCGCGGGCTGCGGCGACGGCGGAGTCCACGCCGCCGGACATGGCGGCCAGGACGCGGAGGGGACGGACGGTGCGCGGCAGGTTCTCAGTCATAGCACCGTCCAGAGTACGGGGAACTGCGCGGGGTCACAGCGCGTTATCGGCTGTGGGGGGTGGATCACATGGTGACCAAGGGAAACAACGGGAAGAAGCCGCCGGGGCGGAAGCCCGCGGGAAGGACCCGCAGGGCGGTGCTGTTCGGCGGGCTCGGGATCGTCACGGCGGCGGCGATCGCAGGCCGGGAGGAGATCGGCCGGGCCTGGTGGCTGCTGCCGGGGGTGGCCAAGCCGCGCAAGGAGGGCGAGCTCGACCACGCGGGCGCGAGCTGGACGGCGGCCTCGCCGGCGAACTGGCGGATGGCCGACCGGCCGGACGACTACCGGGTGGACCGGATCGTCGTCCATGTCACCCAGGGCGGCTTCGCTTCCTCGGTGGACGCCTTCAAGAACCCGTGGCACAAGGCGTCGGCCCACTACATAGTCCGCCAGGACGGGCACATAGAGCAGATGGTGCGCGAGCTGGACGTGGCCTTCCACTCGGGCAGCCGCTCGATGAACGAGCGCAGTGTCGGCATCGAGCACGTGGGCTTCGTGGACCGCCCGAAGGACTTCACGGACGCGATGTATGCGGCCTCGGCCAGGCTGGCGGCGGACATCTGCCGCCGGTACGGCATACCGGCGGACCGCAAGCACATCCTGGGCCACTCCGAGGTCCCGGGCGCCGACCACACGGACCCGGGCCCCCTCTGGGACTGGGACCGGTACGTACGCCTGGTCAAGGAGGCGCTCGCTAGCTGAGGCCCGCCGTACGGGCGCGTTCGACCGCCGGGCCGATGGCGGCGGCCAGGGCCGCGACGTCCTCCTTGGTGGAGGTGTGGCCGAGCGAGAAGCGCAGCGTGCCGCGGGCCAGCTCGGGGTCGGTGCCGGTGGCCAGCAGGACGTGGCTGGGCTGGGCCACTCCGGCGGTGCAGGCCGAGCCCGTCGAGCACTCGATGCCCTGGGCGTCGAGCAGGAGCAGCAGGGAGTCGCCCTCGCAGCCGGGGAAGCTGAAGTGGGCGTTGGCCGGGAGCCGGCCGTCGGGGTCTCCGCCGAGGACGGCGTCCGGCACGGCCGCGCGCACGGCTGCGACCAGCTCGTCCCGTAGGGCGCCGATGTCAGTGGCGAACCGCTCGCGCCGCTCGGCGGCGAGGACGGCTGCGACCGCGAAGGCGGCGACGGCCGGCACGTCGAGGGTGCCGGAACGGACGTGCCGCTCCTGGCCGCCGCCGTGCAGCACGGGTACGGGGCTCTGGTCGCGGCCCAGCAGCAGCGCGCCGATGCCGTACGGGCCGCCGACCTTGTGGCCGCTGACGGTCATGGCGGCGAGGCCGCTGTCGCCGAAGGAGACGTCGAGCTGCCCGAAGGCCTGGACGGCGTCGGAGTGCAGCGGGATCCCGTACTCGTCCGCGACGGCGGCCAGTTCGCGGACCGGCATGACGGTGCCGATCTCGTTGTTGGCCCACATCACGGTGGCCAGTGCCACGTCGTCGGGGTTCCGCTCGACGGCCTCGCGGAAGGCGTCGGCGTGCACGCGCCCGTAGTGGTCCACCGGCAGGTATTCGACCCGGGCGCCCTCGTGCTCGGCGAGCCAGTGGACCGCGTCGAGCACGGCGTGGTGTTCGACGGGGCTGGCCAGCACCCGGGTCCTGGCGGGGTCGGCGTCGCGACGGGCCCAGTAGAGGCCCTTGACGGCGAGGTTGTCGGCTTCCGTGCCGCCGGCGGTGAAGACCACCTCGCTCGGGCGGGCACCGATCGCGTCGGCGAAGGCCTCGCGGGCCTCCTCGACGGTGCGGCGGGCCCGGCGGCCGGCGGCGTGCAGGGAGGACGCGTTCCCCGTGGCGGCGAACTGCGCGGTCATCGCCGCGGCGGCCTCCGGCAGCATCGGGGTGGTGGCGGCGTGATCGAGGTAGGCCATGATGCCCCGATTCTACGAGTGCCCCGGGGCCCCGCCACGCCGCGGTCCCGGCGCGCAGGCCCCTTCGGGGCCCCTGGGGACCCGCCCCGGACCCCGCGCCCCGCATGCCGACGGGGCCGGAGTGCCCTGCGGGCACCCTCCGGCCCCCGGCCGGGGACCTGCGGACGCAATGCGACGCGGTGGTGCGCACCACGCGTCGAGAAGGGTCAGGACTGGCGCGGGGCGCGGGCCAGTTGGCGGGACTGGGCGACCAGGTGGTCCGCCGAGTCCCAGACCTCGGCGTCCTCCTCCAGGAAGCCGCCGGCCAGGTTGCGCGTGGTGATGGCGACCCGCAGCGGGCCCGGGGCCGGGCGGCGGCGGATGTGGGTGGTGAGTTCCACGGTCGGGGCCCAGCCGATCAGGCCCAGGTCGAAGGCGGTGGGCGGCAGCGCGTCCACGGCGAGGAGCATCGACAGCGGGTCGGCGTCGCGGCCGTCGGCCAGTTCGAACCAGGCCCGCATCTCGCCCTTGCCCGAGGGAGCGCCGACGGCCCAGCCCGCGGTCGCGGGGTCCAGCCGCAGCCGCAGCCGGTCGACGATCGCGGAGCTCCCGGGGATGGGGGCCGGCCCTGCCTCGGCGCCGAGGCAGTCCTCGTAGGCCGGCATGGCGGGCGGCACGGCCACCGTCCGTACGTCGTCCGGCAGGGACGAGAGGTCGCCGTAGGAGGCGAGGACGCGGATGCGCTCGACCTCGGTGCCGTTCTCGTCGTACTGGAAGAGCGAGGCCTGACCGGTGGAGAGGGTGCGGCCGACCCGTACGACCTGCGTGCGGATCACGGCGGGGCCGGGCACGGAGGAGGTCAGGTAGTGCGCGGAGACGGTGAAGGGGTCCGGGTGCGGGAGGGCCGCCGAAAGGGCCCGGCCGACGAGGGCCAGCAGGTAGCCGCCGTTGACGGCGGTGATGATCGTCCACCCGGCGGAGAGCTCCGCGTCGTACACCCCGGGCTCGCCCGCGCGCGCGGTGATCGTGGTGTCGCGGTCGAACTCGCTGTCGCCGATGGTTGCCTGGGCAGCTGCGTGTGACATGCAAACGACGGTACACCGCGAAGCTACTAAGCGGTAGCTTTCTCTTGTTACGGCTCCTCTACGGCTCTTCGGCCACCGAGGACCGGCGGTTCCAGGCCAGTGGCGCCCGCCAGTGGTAGCGCATGGCGAGCAGCCGCAGAACGAAGGTGGTGACGATCGCCAGCCCGGTGGTGACGGCGTTGAGGACGTCGAGGCTGATGAACACGGCGACCATCGAGGCACCGACGACGGCGGGGACGGCGTACATCTCGCGGTCGCGCAGCAGCGACGGCACCTCGTTGACGAGTACGTCGCGCAGTACGCCCCCGCCGACGGCCGTGGCCAGGCCCAGGGCGGCGGACGCGGTGAGGCCGAGGCCGTACTCGTACGCCTTGGTCGTGCCCGTCACGCAGAACAGCCCGAGGCCGGCCGCGTCGAAGACGTTGATGGCGCGGTTGATCCGCTGGACCTCGGGGTGCAGGAAGAAGACGAACGCGGCGGCGATCAGCGGAGTGACGAAGAAGCTGAGCTCGCCGAAGGCGGCCGGGGGGACCGCGCCGATGACGAGGTCGCGGAAGAGGCCACCGCCGAGGGCGGTGACCAGGGCGAGGACGACGATGCCGAAGACGTCGAAGTTCTTGCGTACGGCGAGCAGGGCGCCCGCGGTGGCGAAGACGAAGATGCCGGCGAGGTCCAGGGCATGCTGGATCCCGGGCGGGAAGAGATCGTGGAGCACCGGGCCATTGTCGCCTGTGGCGGGCCCGGCGGACTCCGGGGCCCGGACCCCGCCCGGACCGCGTCGGCCACGGCTCCGCCGCACGACCGGGCCCGGACCCGGCCCGGACCGCGTCGGCCACGGCTCCGCCGCACGACCGGGCTGGGCCCGGGCTCCGGGAAGGCCGGGCCGAGCCGGATCCGTGCCGCGCACGGATCCGGCCCCGCCCACACCTCCGGCCGCTACTCCGAGACCGTGACCACCGCGTCCGCCGCGCCCGGCAGGGGCTGGTCGCCCGGTGCCTGGTCGGGGGCGTTCTCCGGGTGGTGACAGGCCACCTGGTGGCCGGTCTTCAGCTCCAGCACCGGCGGTTCCTGCGTCGTGCAGATCTGCGTCGCCTTCCAGCACCGCGTGTGGAAGCGGCAGCCGCTCGGCGGGGAGATCGGCGACGGCACGTCGCCCTTGAGCAGGATGCGCCCGGTGGCCGCGCCCCGCCGCCTCGGGTCGGGCACCGGGACGGCCGACAGCAGGGCCTTGGTGTACGGGTGCATCGGGTTCTCGTAGAGCGACTTGCGGTCGGTCAGCTCCACGATCTTGCCGAGGTACATCACCGCGATGCGGTCGGAAACGTGCCGGATGACCGACAGGTCGTGCGCGATGATCACGTACGTCAGGCCCAGCTCCTCCTGGAGGTCGTCCAGCAGGTTCACCACCTGGGCCTGGATCGACACGTCCAGCGCGGAGACCGGCTCGTCGGCGACGACCAGCTTCGGCTTCAGGGCCAGGGCCCGGGCGATGCCGATGCGCTGGCGCTGGCCACCCGAGAACTCGTGCGGGTAGCGGTTGTAGTGCTCCGGGTTCAGGCCGACCAGCGACAGCAGCCGCTGCACCTCGGCCTTGAGACCGCCCTCCGGGTTCACCCCCTGCAGCTTGAAGGGGGCACCGACGATCGTGCCGACCGTGTGCCGCGGATTCAGCGAGCCGTACGGGTCCTGGAAGATCATCTGCACATCGCGGCGCAGCGGCCGCATGCCCGCCACGCTCAGGTGCGTGATGTCCTTGCCCTCGAACTCCACCGTTCCGCCGGTCGGTTCGAGCAGCCGGGTGATCAGTCGGCCCATGGTCGACTTGCCGCAGCCGGACTCGCCGACCACGCCCAGCGTCTCACCGCGCCGGACCTCGAAGTCGATCCCGTCCACGGCCTTGACGGCCCCGACCTGCCGGCGCAGCAGCCCCTTGTTGATGGGGAAGTGCTTGACCAGGCCGGTCACCTTCAGCAGCGTTTCCGCGGGCGCTTTCGCGGAGACCTGCTCAGAGGCCTCCGCCGCGCCGGTCTTCTTCATGTCGGTCACAGCTTCGGCGCAATCTCTTCGGTCCAGATCCGGGTCCGCTCCTCCTGCGACATGTGGCAGGCGGACCAGTGCCGGCTGTCGTCCTGGGTCAGCTCGGGCCGCTGGGTGCGGGTGATGCCGCCCTTGGGGATGTCGGCGTACGGGCAGCGCGGGTTGAAGGCACAGCCGCTGGGGATGTTGATGAGGCTGGGCGGCGAGCCCTTGACCGGGATGAGGCGCTCGGTCTGGTCGCGGTCGATGCGCGGCATCGAGCCCAGCAGGCCCCAGGTGTACGGGTGGCGGGGCTCGTAGAAGACCTTTTCGGCGGTGCCCCGCTCGACGCACCGGCCGCCGTACATGACGAGGATG